>CAZZCQ010000022.1:8001-10435 GCA_964652285.1 uncultured Tissierella sp. | reverse complement strand
ATTGTTTTGTACATAATTTAGCAATTCCATTTTCTACACTCCTTTCCACAGCATATAGTTAGGATCTCCCTAGTACATTAACTAAACTTGACCTAGTAATAAGCCCTACTAGATTCTTATCTTCATCAACTACGGGTACATACCCAACCTGTTCGTGGGACATAATAGATAACACTTGACTGACATTAGCATCTTCATTTACATATTTAAACTCTGTACTTATAATATCAGAGACCATTTTCCCATTACCATAATTATCTAGAATAGCATTAGATGTAGCTAATCCAATGAAAGTTCCAGATTCATTCACTACCATAAGGCTATCAACTTTATGCTGACGCATCCTTTCCAGAGCTTGAGTCAAGGTGCGTTCTGGACGGATAGTAATAGGTTTTTTTATCATAATATCCTTAACATTAATATATTCGGGTCGTTTTAACAATCTATCCTTACCAATGAAATCTTCCACAAAATCATTAGCTGGATTTCTTAAAATGTTCTCCGGACTATCAAATTGGAGTACTTCGCCATCTTTCATAATTGCAATTTTATCTGCGAGTTTTAATGCTTCATCCATGTCATGAGTGACAAATACTATAGTCTTTCCAAGCTTGTCCTGCATAAGTAATAGTTCATCTTGAAGAGTAGCCCTAGTGATAGGATCTAGTGCCCCAAAAGGTTCATCCATCAATATTATCTCAGGATCAGCTGCCAAAGCTCTAGCTACGCCTATACGCTGCTGTTGTCCTCCACTTAGTTCACTAGGATATCGATAATAAAATTCGGATGGAGACATTCCAACAAATTCAAGCAGTTCTTCCACGCGTTCCTTGCGCTTTTTTTCATCCCAATCTTTAAGCAAGGGAACCAATCCAACATTTTGAGCAATAGTCATATGAGGAAAAAGTCCAATCTGTTGAATGACATATCCCATATTTCTCCTAAGTTCCACTGGATCAATCTTGCTTGTATCATCCCCCTTGACAGATATAATGCCCTCTGTAGGCTCTATCAATCTATTAATCATACGTAGTGTAGTTGTTTTCCCGCAACCACTGGGCCCAATTAAGACAATAGTCTCACCTGCTTCAAAATCCATTGTAATATTATCTACAGCAAGGAAGTCCCCAAATTTTTTGCTTACATTTTTAAAACTAATCATAGTAAACCCTCCCCTCTTATCTTATTTACTGGATTATTTATGAACAAAAATAATAAAGCCATGGAGATTCATAGCTTTATCAAATTCTTAAGCTTTTATACTATTAACCCCCTCGTACGCTTACGAGGTTAGCTGACGGGTTCGGACTGAAGAGTAGCCCTACTTCATAAAGAAGATACACCCCCGGAATAATGGTTCCCCCGCTCCATCCGAAATTCATGGACTCAGCGTTGTATAAAATATCTATTCAGTTTTACTAAATAATTATATCAAATTTCTATAAGCCTGTCAAATACAAATTGTTACCCAAATTCGACAAGAATTAAATATCAAATCAATTCTAATGCTATCTCCATCATCTTAGTAAATCCTGACTCTCTTTCAGAAGATGTGGTTTCTAACTTAGTCACCAAAGAATCTGAAACTGTAAGAATAGTTAAAGCATTTGCACCAGCTGCAGCTGCATTCATATATAAAGCATAGGCTTCCATCTCAACTGCTAATACTCCCATTGAAGCCCACTTTTTATATACATCAGGATTAGCATTGTAGAATACATCACTGCTGAGGATATTTCCCACATGGACATCTATAGCCTTCTCATCTGCTACCTTTTTAGCCCTATATAGTAAGTCCCAAGATGCAATAGCTGAGTATGTCCCTGGAAGATCAAATTGATGAGCATAGTTGGAGTTAGTACATGCTCCCATTCCAAGTATTATATCATAGAGCTTCAACTCTTCATTATATGCACCACAGGAACCAACCCTGATAAGGTTCTTCACTCCATAAAAGCTTATCAACTCATAGGAATAAATCCCGATTGATGGTATCCCCATGCCACTGCCCATCACAGATACCCTCTTGCCATTATAAGTGCCAGTATAGCCAAACATATTCCTAACTGCATTAAATTGAACTAAATCCTTCAAAAATGTTTCTGCAATAAACTTTGCCCTTAATGGATCCCCTGGCAGAAGTATGGTTTCTGCAATATCGCCTTTCTTTGCACTGATATGAGCTGTTGTCATTCTACCACTCCTCCTATTCTTTTAAGATGAATAAATTTCTGGCTTGTCACCCTAAGTCAACGAAGTCGCCCTGAGTCAACGAAGGGTCTTAACCAAGGATCTTTGTTTAGAACCTAAGATTCCTCACTTCGTTCGGAATGACAGAATAAAGTTTTGGATGACAGCAAAAAATATTTTCTAAGATTAATTATATCATACTTATTAAAAATGCCCTATGTAATTAAATTATGCTATAATAACA
>CAZZCQ010000022.1:0-7991 GCA_964652285.1 uncultured Tissierella sp. | reverse complement strand
ATTTGAATCCTTTAGAAAGTGCACAAAAACAAATAAAAATAGCATGTGATATTCTAGAGCTTGATTCTGCAGTATATGAAATTTTAAAAGAACCTCAAAGGGTAATAGAGATATCTATTCCAGTTAGAATGGATGATGGAAGCTTAAAGGTTTTTAAAGGCTATAGAGCTTTGCATAATAATGCTGTTGGTCCTGGTAAAGGTGGAATTAGATTTCATCCCGATGTAAATATGGATGAGGTAAAAGCTCTTTCTATTTGGATGACATTTAAATGCTGTGTAACAGGTATCCCCTATGGAGGTGCTAAAGGTGGAGTAACTGTAAATCCTAAGGAGCTATCTCAAGGTGAGTTGGAGAGATTATCTAGGGGATATATCCAAGGGATATATAAATACATAGGGGATAAAATAGACATACCAGCTCCTGATGTAAATACAAATCCTCAGATAATGGCTTGGATGGTAGATGAATACATAAAATTATCTGGGCATCATGAATTAGGTGTTATCACAGGTAAACCTGTACTATGGGGTGGCTCTAAAGGTAGAAATGAAGCTACAGGTATAGGTGTAGCATTTACAGTAAGAGAAATTCTAAAGAAATATAATATTGATATAGTCAACGCAAAAGTAGCAGTACAAGGGTTTGGAAATGTAGGTAGCTTTACGGTCAAAAATGTCCAAGGGATGGGTGCCAAGATAGTAGCTCTTGCTCATCATAATAGAGAAAGAGGAAGCTATGCAATCTACAATGAGGATGGTCTTGATTTTGATGATTTGTATGACTATTATTATACAAAAGGAAACCGCAATTTCTTGAAATACCCTAAGGGAGAAATAATCAGTGGTCAAGATTTCTGGCAACTAGATGTAGATGTAGTCATCCCTGCTGCTCTAGAAAATGTAATCACATCAGATCTTGCAGAGAAAATAAATGCCAGGATAGTATGTGAAGCAGCAAATGGTCCTACAACACCAGATGCAGACCAAGTATTAGAAAATCGAGGAATACCTCTAACTCCTGATATATTAACCAACTCAGGGGGAGTCACAGTCTCCTATTTTGAATGGGTTCAAAACCTCTATGGATACTATTGGGAAGAGGATGAAATCGTTGAAAAACTTGAAAAAGCAATGGTCAATGCATTCAATGATATATGGAATATAAAAGAAGAATACAATGTTAGTATGAGAAAAGCAGCATATCTACATTCAGTAAAGAAGGTAGCAGATGTCATGAAGCTTAGAGGGTGGTATTAAAGCAAAGATAACTTGAATTTTATGTGGATGTGTGTTAAGATTTTTTTATTGAAACTTTAGGGAGAGTTATTTTATGGATGATAGAACAATGATAATACTTACACTAATTCTTATTGTATTTGGGGCGACTACGATTTATTCAAATATTAAGTTAAGAAGGCGATATAAAAAAGAAGGTATAGAAACCATACTTGTCTTAGATTATGATGAAAAGACCACTAGAATGTTACTTCCTTTTGTATTAGCTTTTATTCTATTTGCTTCTATCGCCATCCTATATAATACAATGTTTGTATTGGAATCAGATATTAAGGAGATCTGGTATATATTGGTATTGCCTATTGTTGTTATTTTATTATATTATCCTATGGCACAAAAAACTAGGATTACAACATTAGGTATCATCAAAAAAAATGTTATGGTTCCATGGGAATTAATAAAAAGAATAGAATACGAATATTCAGAGCCTAATAAAAAGGGAAAAATAAAAGCACAGGTATTCTATGATTCATCCAGTAGAGAAAATAAAATCACATTGAGATTCTCCGAAAATGATACACAGTTTCCAATCTTCAAACAGACAGCTGCTGAGCAGCATAGAATAAACAGAAAAAAGAAGGATTAATAAAAGGACCTTATGAAAATTTCATAAGGTCCTAAATATTTATTGATTATTTTCTAGCTACGCCAGTTTTTACTGCTGCTTCTGCTACAGCCTTAGCTACTGCAGGAGCTACTCTTTCATCAAAAGCCTTAGGAATAATGTATTCTTCATTTAATTCATCTTCAGCTACTAAACCCGCAATTGCATGTGCTGCTGCAATCTTCATTTCTTCATTGATTTCTGAAGCCTTAACATCAAATGCTCCTCTGAAAATACCAGGGAATGCTAATACATTATTAACTTGGTTAGGGAAGTCTGATCTTCCTGTTCCCATTACTCTGATTCCACCAGCTAAAGCAACATCTGGTAAAACTTCAGGCACTGGATTTGCCATAGAGAATGCGATTGAATTATCATTCATGCTTTCAATCATTTCTTTAGTTACTATATTAGGTGCTGATACCCCTATAAATATATCTGTTCCTACCATAGCATCTGCAAGTGAACCTGTCTTATTAGTCTTGTTAGTAGAAACTGCCATTTCCTTTCTGATAGGGTCAAGTGTTTCATCATCTTTACCCAATATTCCTCTACTATTACATAATATAACATCCTTAATACCAGCATTAACAAGTAATTTAGCTATTGCGATACCTGCTGCACCCGCTCCACTTATAGCTGCAGTAACATCTTCAATATTCTTTCCAACTACTTTTAGTCCATTTAATACCCCAGCTAATACTACAATTGCAGTACCGTGTTGGTCATCATGGAATACTGGGATATCTAATTCTGCCTTTAATCTTTCTTCGATTTCAAAACATCTTGGAGCAGCGATATCTTCAAGATTTATCCCACCAAATGTTGGTGCTATTTCTTTTACTGTTTGAACTATTGTCTCAACATCTTGACTTTCAACACAGATAGGAAATGCATCTACATTCGCAAATGATTTGAATAAAACAGCTTTTCCTTCCATTACAGGCATACCTGCTCTGGCACCGATATTTCCTAAACCTAAAACTGCAGAACCATCTGTAACTACTGCTACCATATTGCCTTTATTTGTATAATCATATACTAATTCAGGGTCTTTAGCAATCTCCTTACATGGTTCAGCAACACCAGGAGTATAAGCTAAACTCAAATCATTAGCATTTTCCACCTTGACTTTACTGATGACCTCAATCTTACCTTGATTGTCTTTGTGTAACTTTAAAGCATCTTCTCTTAAACCCACACTGATTCCTCCTATTTAATATTTTTTTAACACATATACTTATATTATATCATACATTTAAAATAAATGTTGGTAATCTTTTAAATGTGAACTATAATCCCCATCCCAAACAATATCCTTGTATTTCTTAGGATCAGTATCCCCTTCTGTGCTTATAAGGAGTATTACAGAATCATTATCTAGTTTTAAACTGGCTTTTATATCCTTATAATCATCTCTTTCCATTAATAGGGTGATTACACCTATTCCTACAGCTCCTGATTCTCCCGATATAACTTGAGGATCACCTTTTATAGGTGATGCTAATATCCTCATCCCTCTTGCTGCTACATAATCTGGACATGAAAGATATCCATCTGCATAGTCCCTTAATATTTCATAACTTATAGTATTTGGGGCACCACAAGCTAATCCAGCCATTATGGTTGGCATATCTCCTTCAACTATCTCCCTACTACCACTTAATGATGACAGGTAGTGACAATTGGCATCATCTGGTTCTACTATTACAGTAATCGGTCTATCCTCTCCAAACTTGTCAACCAAGTAGCCTTGTATTGCTCCTGGGAATGAACCTACACCAGCTTGTAAGAAGACATGGCTTGGCTTATCAATTCCATATTCATCTAATTGTTCCATTACTTCATATATTAATGTACTATATCCCTGCATAATCCATCTAGGAATATCTTCATAGCCTTCCCAAGCTGTATCTTGAATGACAATCCAACCATTTTTCTTAGCCATTTCATCAGAAAGCTTTACTGCATCTTCATAATTTCCATCTATAATAGATGCTTGAGACCCTTCTTTTCGAATATTGTTTAGTCTTACAGGGGATGAGCCCTTTGGCATATAGACAACAGATTTTTGATTGAGTTGATTAGCAGCCCATGCTACCCCTCTCCCATGGTTTCCATCTGTAGCTGTTACAAAGGTTATCTCACCTATCTTCTCTTTTGCTTCAGCAGATTTTAAATACTCAAAGGTAGTTTCAGATATATCCATTCCTAATCTATCTGCTAAGTAGTGACCTATAGCATAAGCACCTCCTAATACCTTAAAAGCATTTAGTCCAAATCTATAGGATTCATCCTTCAAAAAAATATTCTTCACTCCAAACCTATTGGCCAATCCCTCTAGATTATGCAATGGTGTTATTGAATACTCATCAAAGCTCTTGTGAAATCTATTAACCTTCTCCACTATATCCTCAGACATAAAGTCAACACTTGTCTTTGATTTTCCATTTCTAACATCTATTAGATTAGCTCTAATAAGACCATCTTTCATCTTATTCCCTCCTTATATATCCCCATGCCCATTTATGGCATGGAATTTTCTCTATCCAATCTCAAATTTCTAAAATATAGCATGAGGTCAATCGATACCATGACTAGATTAATTATATAAAAGATAACAACATAATTGATATTTCCTGCGATAATCTTAGATGTTGTGCCACATATATAACCAAACCAAATAGCAAAAAGAAAGAAAAGACTCTTGCCTTTTGTTGTCCTGGCCTTTAAACTCTTTGCAATTGAAGCTGGCCAAGAAACCCCAAATGAAACTACCATCATAACTTCAAATATCTGTGCCATACACTCACATCCTTATCCTAAGTTACTATCTACCTTTTTTAACATTTCAATTATAGGCAAATCATATGGGCATCTTGATTCGCAATCTCCACATTCTATACAATCACCAGCATGTACTTCCATATCCTTGTACCTAGATAATGCCCATTCTTTAAGATTATACCTAGTATAATAACCATCTATTAAAAATTGACTTTGTATATCTATGCCCACGGAACATGGAGCACAATATCCACATCTTCTACAAAATTCATTTCCAAGAGTAGCTGCTTCCTTTTCCAATTCTTCTCTCTCATCAGCAGTCAATGGTCTCCTGTCATTCCCTGCCTTTACATTCTCAATTACTTGCTCCAGAGAGTCCATTCCTGGTATGGCCGTAGTCACATTATCATTTTCCAATATAAATCTTAGGCATAATTCTCCCTTTGGAATAGCTCCACCAGCTAAGGGTTTCATTACGATGACACCAATGTTTTTATCCTTAGCTTTTTTAAATACTGGTTCACCCAACCTCTCTACTGGGTTATATGGATATTGAATTGTAGAAAACTCATCCATATCCAGAATTATATCTAGAATATCAATACTATGGCTAGTAATTCCAATCTCCTTGATTACTCCTTTAGCCTTTAGTTCCTTCACTGCTTTCAGACCACCATTTTCTCCCATTACAGTATCCAAATCCTCTTTTGTCCTCACATTATGTAATTGAAATAGGTCTATATAGTCAGTTCTTAGATTCTTAAGACTTGTTTCTATTTCTTCTAACATACCACTATATGTTCTTGCCATAGATTTAGTAGCAAGTATGAATTTATCTCTACCTATTCTTTCAATAGCATATCCTAAAAGTTTTTCACTATCCATATATGCTCTTGCGGTATCAATAAAATTGATCCCATTTTCATAAGCAGCTTTGACTATCTCATAAGCAGCTTCCTCATCAACCCTTTGAATCGGAATACCTCCAAGCCCAATAATAGATACTTCAAACCCAGTTCTACCTAATATTCTTTTCTCCAACAGTCTTCACCTCATTTTAGTAGGGGTAGGGCTCTGCTCTACCTGTTTATTTTTGCGTAGGGGTAGGGCTCTGCTCTACCCATCTATATTATAGCAAACAATATTAGGAATTAATAGTAGACAAATAGACTCGTCCAGATTAAAGAATAGATTCTGGAAAAAGGAACGGAATGTCATCAGTAGGGGTAGGGCTCTGCTCTACCCGCTTACTTTATATTCTTGATTATGCTTGTCCTTCCTGGGTATTAAAAAATATATAAGAGAGAAAGGAGATCTTCTATGAATTATGCCCTATTAGGTAGATTAAGTCTTATAACTTTGCTGCTTGTCATAACCCCATATGTTTTAAGCTCTTTAAATAAAAATTTCTTTAAAACCAAGAATAAGACCTTCTTCAAAGTCCTAAAGTTTTTTAGAAAGCTTCACAAACCTCTTGGTATAGTATTAATCATCTTAGGTGTAAGCCATGGTTATATGGCTTTAGAAAGTCTTAGCTTGCACACTGGTACCCTATTCTATTCATCCATTCTGATTACAGGCATATTAGGAAGTTCATTTTATAGATTAAAGAAAAGAGAGCTCTTTATATGGCATAAGAGGATAGCAGTAGTTACAGTAGTCTTACTATTGTTACACCTCTTCTTCCCTGATGCAATCAATTATCTATAAATTAAGGCAACCGTTTGGTTGCCTTAATTTGTTTTTTAGTCAGGGGGTAGGGGTAAAGCTCTGCTCCACCCACTTACTTTATATTATTGACTATTGACATTATATCATCAGTAGTCTGTACCACTTTTAGGCTTAAAGAATATGACCTTTGGGAGCTTATCAAATCCACTAATGATTTAGCCAAATCTACATTAGATATTTCCAAAGCATATTGTCTAATATCACCAAAACCTTCTTCATGATCAGCTGAATTATATAAATCCACATTTTCATCAGGTAAATACCTTCCTCCACTTAATGGTATCAATGAATCCAATACACTAGGATTATAGAGGATTATTCTGCCTAATTCAATTGAACTATCCTCTGTATTTTGTACAACCACTCCATTAGCAGATATATTTACCCTCACTTGTCCCCAATCATCAGGGGCTATATTATAATTCATATTTAAGTAATATCCATCATCATTGGTTATGTTACCATCTGGATTTAAGTGAAAACTGCCATTTCTAGTTAGGTAAAGATTGCCTTCCTCATCCAATAGTCCAAAGAAACCATTGCCTTCTATAGCCAAATCAAATTTTTCAGTTGATTCTACTATTGCACCTTGTTCAAAGTTGACACATGATATATTGCTTTTAGTCCCCATGTTTATATTCTTATCGTTAGCATTATCAGATAAGATCACATCATTTTCATGAATTTCATTTGTCAATAGTTCCTGAAAGCTAATATCTTTTCTTTTGTAGCCATAGGTATTTACATTAGCTATATCGTTTGATACTCCGTCCATCTTCCTTTGTGCAGAATGTAGACCAGTCTTACCAAGCTTTAAAATAGAATTCATAATTATTCACCTAGACCTTCCCGATTTCATTTACTGCCCTTCTTAGTGTTTCATCCACACTATTAAGTATCTTTTGATTTGATTCGAACTCCCTAGAAACCTCTATCATCTTTACAATTTCATCCACTGTATTTACATTTGATAATTCTAAATATCCTTGTCTTAGCTCGCCTTCTATTGCATTATAATCCATCTCTGTTAAAAAAATTGTGTCTCCCATAGCCTCTAAATTTTGAAGATCATCAAAATCTGCAATAAATAGTTTTATATCATTATTTAAAATGTTGCCTCTATTATCTACTTGAAAATTTGAGTCGTATATATTTATATAGGTCATATCACCAAATTCATCCACACCCATTACTGGATATCCTTCCATTGTAGTCAATTGATTCTCATCATTTATCCTAAAGTTACCATTTCTAGTAAAGCCTAGTCCATCCCCTAATTCAATAGTGAAAAATCCATTACCATTTATTCCAAAATCTGTTTTTTTATCTGTCCTATTGAAAGTTCCTTGTTGGAAATTCTTGTAGACTAAATCAATTTGATTTCCAAATACAAAGTTACCAATATCCTGCCTTTCATCAAGATTTGCACCTCCAGTATGATTCATCATAGCTCTACCTTCCATTGTAGATTGGATTATATCTTGAAATTTATATCCTGGAGTGTTTATATTTGTGATATTTGCACTTGTGTTTTCGAGTTTTTTTTGAAGAATATTCATGTTTCTATTGAT
>CAZZCQ010000021.1:5162-10450 GCA_964652285.1 uncultured Tissierella sp. | reverse complement strand
TTTGTGGTTATAGCTTGGTCTAAAACCCCTGCAGCCATATTTGTTATAAGTGAAAGTCCCAATACTCTCATACCACAGTGAGCAGCTGTTATGCTTTCAGTTACCGTAGACATTCCTACAGCATCTCCCCCTAATACTCTAATAGCATTAATCTCTGCTGGAGTTTCGAATTGAGGACCTGAGCAATAAAAATAAATTCCCTCTCTAATTTTCATTCCAAGTTCTTTGGCCTTCCTCCTTGCTAATTGCCTATATTCAGAATCATAGGCATTAGACATATCAAAGAATCTTGGCCCAAATTCTTCTATATTCTTACCCCTTACTGGACTATGACCCATAATCTTTATATGATCCTTTATAATCATTACATCTCCTGGATGATAGGATGTATTTACAGCTCCAGCAGCATTAGTAATTATAACTGATTTGACTCCTAATAGATGAAATACTCTTATAGGTACAACCAATTGTTCAAAATCATATCCCTCATAATAGTGAAATCTCCCGGACATACAAACAAGCTTTTTACCACTTAATTCACCTAATATCAGTCTTCCAGCATGTGAATCTACAGTAGTCACTAGAAAGTTTGGTATATCTTCGTAATCTATAATCACTGGATTTTCAATCTCCTCAGCTAGTATGCCTAGGGATGAACCCAATATTATAGCTATTTCAGGTTTAAAATCTACTTTACTTAATATGTACTCTGCACTCTTTTTAAAATAATCATAGTTATATATCACATAAATCATCTCCATTTATTAAACCTTAGGTATATTATACCATTTATATTGATTGAATCTAAAAATAATTGAAAATATAAGATCCTTCGGCTGCACCTCTGGATGACAATGTTACAGGTGGACTGTAAGTGCCCAACAATAGAAATTTCAGCAACCTTAGTGTGCTCCGCAGGAATCCTAATGGGAGTGCCACGGGTAAAATCTTTGATTTCGTAAATTTTCACTAGAAGGGTATGTGCCATCCCGGGACTGTCATTCCGAGTGAAACGAGGAATCTTAAGATTCTTAACCAACCATAATGTGCTCCGCAGGAAATCTTTGGGGAGTGCCCCAGGTATATGTTCAGAATGACAATGATGTATTGAATTTTTTATTTATTTCACAAAGTAGGAGATAAAATTGTCAAATATCAATGAAGAATATATAGAAGAATATCTAAGAGAATTGGTGCCAAAGAGTGAGGGAATCTTTCTAGAAATGGAGGAATATGCTAGAATCAATCATATTCCCATTGTCCAGCCTGAAGTAGCACAGTTGATGAGAGTCCTAGTCAAAGCATCTAGACCCAAGAACATACTGGAAATAGGGACAGCCATAGGCTATTCTGCCTTGATCATGTGTGATAGCTTGGATGGAGATTGTAATATTACCACCATCGAGAGAAGGGATGATATGATTCCTTTGGCAGAGAAGTATATTTCTAGAAGCCCCTATAAGGATAATATAAGAATAATCCATGGGGAGGCTAACGATATATTGGATAATCTTCTTGAAAGATATGATTTGATATTTATGGATGCAGCCAAGGGACAATATATGGAATTCTTCAATAAGTCTATGGATCTACTAAATCCTGGAGGCATGATTATAGCGGACAATGTCCTATTTAGAGGTATGGTAGCCTCTGATGAATTGGTAATTCGAAGGAAGATTACCATAGTCAAAAGACTTAGGGAATTTTTAAAATATATTAATGAGATTGAGGGCTATTCATCTTCAATAATTCCAATAGGAGATGGTTTAGCTTTAATATATAGGGAGGATTGGCATGAAGAAAATTGAGTTATTAGCACCAGCAGGTGATTTAGAAAAGTTGAAGATGGCCATAGTATATGGAGCAGATGCTGTATATCTAGGAGGAGAAGCATTTGGACTTAGAAGATCATCCAAGAACTTTTCTTTAGAGGACATCAAAAAAGGAGTGAGTTTTGCCCATGATAGAGGAAAAAAGGTCTATGTGACCTTGAATATAATACCTCATCCAAAGGACTTAGAGGGTTTGGAGGAATATGTCAGGGATTTATATGATATAGGTATAGATGCAGTAATAGTATCAGATCCAGGGATGTTTTCAATTATTCATAAAACAGTGCCAGATCTGGAGATTCATATGAGTACTCAAGCTTCTATCACAAATGCCCAGACCATCAATTTTTGGTACACTTTAGGTGCAAAGAGGGTTATTCTAGCTAGGGAATTATCCTTAGATGAAATTCAAAATATCAGGGAAGATATCTCCCATGATATGACAATAGAGACCTTTGTACATGGTGCCATGTGCATATCCTATTCAGGCAGATGCCTGCTCAGCAATTATATGACAGGAAGAGATGCAAATATGGGAGACTGTGCCCATCCATGCCGCTATAAATATCATCTTGTGGAAGAAAAGAGACCTAGTCAATATTTTCCTGTATTTGAAGAGGAAGATGGCAGCTTTATCATGAATTCCAAGGACCTATGTATGATTGAATACATCCCAGACTTGATTAAAGCAGGCATAAATAGCTTTAAGATAGAGGGAAGGGCAAAGAGTTCATACTATGTAGCAACGGTTATTAGATCCTATAGAATGGCTATAGATGAATATTATAGGGATAAGGACTCTTATAAATTCAATAAAGACTACTTAAATGAGATTAAAAAGGCCAGCCATAGGGATTTCACCACTGGATTCTTTTTTGGTAAACCCACTGATGAGGCCCAGGTCTATGAATCAAGCTCCTATATCAGGGGATATGATTTTGTAGGAATGGTACTAGATTACGATAAGGCTACAGGAATAGCCACCATAGAGCAAAGGAATAGAATCTTTCAAGGTGATGAAATAGAAGTTTTTGGACCTGGTATAGAGCATTTTATACAGAGGGTTGATAGTATGTGGGATGATAGTGGAGCTGAGATAGATGTAGCCCCACATCCTCAACAGATAATCAAGATAAAAATGGATCATCCAGTAGAAAAATATTACCTTATGAGAAAATTTAAAGGAGTGATTAGATGAGAAAGCCAATTCTGATAGGAATAGCAGGTGGGACAGGCTCAGGTAAATCAACTGTAACCAAGGAAATCTTTAAATTTATCGATGAAAAAAACATAGCAGTCATAGAGCAGGATTCCTACTACAAGGATCAAAGTGACCTATCCTATGAAGCAAGGGTTAAGACAAACTATGACCATCCTTTTGCCTTTGATAACGATCTATTAATCAAGCATTTAAAGGATTTATTGGATAGAAAAGACATTGAAAAACCAAGCTATGATTTTGAAAGGCATAATAGAAAAATTGAGACTGAGCTTGTCAAAGCAAAGGACATAATTATTCTAGAGGGCATATTGATACTAACGGAGAAGGAGATTCGAGATTTATTAGATATCAAAATCTTTGTGGATACAGATTCAGATGTAAGGGTGATTCGTAGAATACTTAGGGATATCAAAGAAAGAGGTCGAACACTGGATTCAGTAATACTTCAGTATATGAACACAGTAAGGCCAGCCCATCTTCAATTTGTGGAGCCTACCAAGAGATATGCAGATATTATCATACCTGAAGGTGGCTTCAACAAGGTAGCCATAGATTTAATAGTTTCAAAGATAAACTCTATTCTTAAAGACCAATAGTCTTTCTATCATTCCTAGTGGATGACCTATGTGTCATCCTATAATTATCATTAGAGTCAATACCTGTCCGAAAGCGTGAGCGTGTATTTTTATTGTTTTTATGCAATCTGATATTCAAAGAATACTTCCCATTCTAAGTGTTAATACTAAAATGGGAGGTTTTTTATGGAGCAAAAAAACAATCTTTATAAAAAAAGAGCCATCTTATTTGGTCTTGGGATTACAATTCTATTTATTTCAATCCTAGGAAGACTCTTCTATCTTCAATATGTAAAAGCAGAGGAACTCCTATATGGAGCCTTGAATCAGAGAGGACAGGAGATATTTGTATCGCCTAAAAGAGGAATAATCTTTGACAGAAATAATATTCCTTTGACCAATGAAGAAAAGGTGCCAACCCTTATAGTCCATAGAAAGGATTTATTAAAGGACCAAGTCCTCTATAGCGATATCAAGAGTTTTACACAGCTTTCATCTAGAGACTTCAATAATAGAATAGATTCCCAAGAAGATCTTCTGTTATTCCCTATGAAGGAAGAATTTAAATTAGATGACAAGAGAAATAATCTTTTTTTGATAGACCTTGTTGAGAGATATAACCAAAGAAATCTCCTCTCCCATGTTATAGGATATATAAACAAATCCGACAATCGTGGGGAGTCAGGTATAGAGAAGGTCTTTGATGAATACCTAAATATAGATGTCCTGGATTCCTTCATCATAGAATATGATAAGTCCAGGAGCATGATTTTAGATGGGACCTATCATGTTAATGACAATATAGACCCCTATAATCCATCAGGTGTAAAGCTCACCATTGATAAGTCCATTCAGGAAAAGGTGGAGTCAATTATAGACTCATATAGGCTTAATGGTTCAATAATTGTAGCTGATGCTATTACATCAGATATCTTGGCCATGGTTTCCAGACCAAATTTTGACCAGGATAATATTCAAAAATACTTCGATCATATGAATATGAATCTATACAACAAGGCAATCCAAGTTGGTTATCCACCAGGTTCCATATTCAAAATTCTTGTATTAGCCACAGCTCTGGAAGACTATCCTGAATTAATCGAAGATGAATACTATTGTAAGGGTTACGAGGAGATAAATGGAATAAGAATTAACTGTTCTGGCAGACATGGATATCTTTCCCTAGAGGACGGATTTGCAAAATCCTGCAATTCCGTTTTTATACAGTTAGCTCAGGATATAGGTGCTGACAATATAATAGAAATGTCTAAAAGATTTGGATTTGGTGAAAAGATAAATATTGGTCTCCTTGAAGAGACAGGAGGCAATCTTCCAGATGAGGATGAATTACTGGGGGCGGCAGTGGGAAATATTGCCATAGGCCAAGGGCAGATCGAGGTCACACCACTCCAAATTACGAATATGATGACCACAATAGTAAATGGTGGAGTCAATAAACCCTTGAATCTGATTGAAGGTATCACCAATGATGAGGGATATATCCTCAAAAGATATAATCAAGAGGAAGAAAGAAGAATCATATCTGAAGAAACCTCCAGCCAAATTATGAATATGCTAAGGCAGGTGGTAACTTCTGGAACTGGAAGATATATAGAATTAGAAGGTCTAGGAGGCTGTGCTGGTAAAACTGGCTCAGCA
>CAZZCQ010000021.1:0-5152 GCA_964652285.1 uncultured Tissierella sp. | reverse complement strand
CAGCAGAGGGGATTCTAAATCAGGAGAAGATCATTCAAGGCTGGTTTACAGGATATTACCCATACAAAGATCCAAACTATGTGATTACCATCCTAATAGAGGATGCTGTCTCAGGTTCCAAAACCGCAGCTCCACTTTTTCAGGAGATAATAGAGGAAATAGAAAGAAACATATAACAATAATTATGTGACAAGAAATCTTAGTAGGGGATGACCTATGTGTCATCCCGATTTTGTCATTTTAAAATTTTTCTTCTTTTGTACTTGCACAAGAAGACTCAATGATACATATAAATAATCATTGGGGGTGTTTTATGTGCATAAGAGCCTTTTTCTAATATTGAGCTATATCTTTAGACCCTTTATAATACTATGCGGATATATGATCAATTCCAATTCCTTTCCTCAGCCTTTGACCAGGGAAGAGGAGGAGAAATATCTAAAATTATTAGCAGAAGGGGACGAGAAGGCAAGAAGGATATTAATAGAAAGAAACCTAAGATTAGTGGCCCATATTGTCAAAAAATATAATAACTCTGGAAAGGATATAGATGATCTCATATCCATAGGTACCATAGGATTGATAAAGGCAATAGCTACATATGATACTGATAAGGGCACCAGATTAGCAACTTATGCATCCAGATGTATTGACAATGAAATACTCATGAGCATCCGTTCCAACAAAAAAACCAGGATGGAGTATTCATTGCAAGAGCCCATAGGCACAGACAAAGAGGGCAATGAAATCAGCCTTACTGATATATTAGGGACAGATGGAGATGAAGTCTTAAAAGAGGTAGAGCTTAGGATTGAGACCAAAAAGCTACACAAAGCCATAGATAGATGTCTTAAGGACAGAGAGAAGGTCATAATACAGCTTAGATATGGTTTAGTGGATGGAGAGTGCAAGACTCAAAGGGAGATTGCAAGCATGCTTGGTATTTCAAGATCCTATGTATCCAGAATTGAGACAAGAGCCATCAGAAAACTCAATAAAGAGATGAACAAAAAGTAAATGACTCGAAGTTTTTTCTCCGAGTCATCCTTTCATACCTATCTCATTATACTGTTATTAGTATTAGGGGTGATGTCATCTATTAACTTCCTAACTTCATCAGCAAAGTTCTCTATTGGATTCCCTTGTAAAATGCTAGTTGACATATTTTTGATTCTGCGAGTCATACCAGCATCAGTGGTAATGGAAACATTATCAATATCTGTAGAATCCTGGACAATACCTCTGATTTTTTGTCTTAGAGCATTGGTCATGGTACCTTGAGTATTTCCTCTAAGGGTCAATCCAACTAAGGCTGTATCATCTGATATTACAACAGATGCATTACTTACCTCAGGCAAATCAGCAATCTTATTAGCTATTTCATTTGCTTGAGTACCCATATTTCCAAAGTTGTTTGTTTGATTTGATCTTGTCATACCTTGATTCAAATTGTCATTTGTATCATTACCAAACAATCCATTTTGGCTGCCAAGACCATCATCAAAATTATTATCTCTGTCTCCAATCCTAGTCTGTGTAGTCAATCTATTTCTATCATATAGACCGCCAGTGTCGTCACCTAAAGGCTGTGAACAAGCTACAAGGACCAAGGAAAGAATCAGTAATAAAGTAAATAAACTAAAATATTTAATTTTCAAATTATCCACCTCCTATAAATAGTCTTACACTTTAACAATATTTTATTTAGACTAAATTTTAATCATTCTGCAAAAAGTAACCATATTTAATCATAACAGATGTTATCATAAATGATATTATTGAGTTTATTAAAAATTTTCTTGGCAAAATGAGTTTAGTCAATCATTCCAAGTCTCTTTTCTGTCATTCCTCTGAATGACAAGAAGTGTGTCAGAATCTTCATGTAATTGAAATGTAATTTATTTGTGCTTGGTAATTAATTCTTTAGTACAATAAATTTAACTATTATATGCTAATATTATGTAAGATACTAAATAAAAACATTGATTTCTACAACAAAACCTATATAATAATGATTAATAAAGGAAGTAACTTAATTCATTACCATAAAAACTAAAACTTTATAAAATTTGACAAGGTTTTCAAAAAATAAGGATTTTTTTAATTATATAGAAGTATACACTATAACAATAGAGGATGATTTCATGCGAAAAACACATTTAAAACTAGGAGAACTTTTATTATATGCTGGCAAGATAGATAATGAGCAGTTTGAATTGGCCATGGCAGAGCAATTGAAATCTCAAAAGAAAATTGGTGTGATACTTGTTGAAATGGGATTTGTCTCAGCTGGTGATATAGTAGAAGCCTTGGAATATCAACTGGGCTTTCCAAGGGTTGATTTGAGTAAATTTGATATCAATATAAATGTAGTCACCTTGATTCCAGAATCAATCGTTAGAAGACACAATCTAATCGCCATAGATATGAAGGATGATGTCCTGATTGTAGCAATGGAAGATCCACTCAACTTCTTTGCCATAGATGATGTCAAGCTATTTACAAAATACGATGTAGAGCCTGTACTCTCCACACCAGAGGATATATCAAGAGCTATAGATAGGTTTTATAGTGGTGAAGGGACCAAGAGAGTATTGGAAGAATTCTCAGATGTCTATATATCTGAGGGTGATGATTATGAGGATGAAGAAGATGCAGAGATAGCTACAGCGCCAATCGTTCGCTTGCTCAATTCAATAATCGAACAAGCTGTACGCTCCCGTGCTTCAGATATACATATTGAACCCTACGCAGAGTTACTCAGGGTGAGATTTAGAATAGATGGGGATTTAAGAGAGATAATGACCCTACCTAGATCCAATCTTTCGCCTATTGTTACAAGGGTGAAGATAATGGGTAAGATGAATATAGCAGAAAAACGAATACCACAAGATGGTCGAGTTGAAACCAAGATAGGCAACAAAGAGGTTGACCTGAGAATCTCCACCCTACCAACGGTATATGGAGAAAAGACCGTTTTAAGACTCTTGGACAAGTCCACCTACAATTTCACCAAGGAAGGTTTGGGCTTTAGTCAAAGAAACCTTCAATTGATAGACACCATCCTAGCTCAACCCTACGGGATGATTTTGGTCACAGGACCTACAGGATCTGGCAAGACCACCACCCTATATGCAATACTCAAGGAATTAAATAAAATGGAAAAAAATATAATCACCGTAGAGGATCCAGTAGAGTACAAACTCCATGGAATCAACCAAGTACAGGTTAATGTGAAGACTGGATTGACATTTGCAAATGGACTCCGTTCCATCCTGCGTCAAGACCCTGATACCATAATGGTAGGAGAGATAAGGGATACAGAGACAGCCGAGATAGCTATTAGAGCAGCTATCACAGGCCATTTGGTTTTATCCACCCTTCATACCAACGATAGTCCCTCTACCATAGCCAGATTGATTGATATGGGTATAGAGCCCTATTTGGTATCATCAGCAGTTATAGGAGTCATGTCTCAAAGATTGGTCAAGCTTTTATGTCCTAAGTGTAAAGAGGAATATGAAGCATCTTATCAAGAAAAGAAATTGTTGAGTAAAGATATAAATGAAAGGGTATTATTGTATCATCCAGTAGGATGCAACTCATGTAATGGAGGTTATAGAGGTCGAGCTGCAGTACATGAATTGATGCCTATAAATGAAGAGATGAGAAAACTTATCGACACAGATGCCAACATAGATGAAATCAGGAAAAAAGCCTTGGAGGAAGGTATGTCTACCCTATTTCAAGCAGCTGCAGAATTAGCACTCAAAGGAACTACTTCATTTGATGAAGTAATGAGGGTAGGTTTTACTCTGGGATAGGAGGATCTATATGAATATCAATGATATAGTAAATCTAGGTAGTGAAAAACTGGCTTCAGATATCCATCTTACAGTGGGAATACCACCTACATTTAGGATATATGGAGAACTAGTTAAAATCGGGGATGAGCCCTTAACACCTAGCCAAACAAAGGATTTGACCATGCAGGTCTTAAATGAAGAGCAATTCGAAAGATTAGAAGAAAAAGGCGAACTGGACTTTTCCTATTCAAATCCAGGAGTAGGAAGGTATAGGGTCAATGCTTACAAACAAAGAGGTTCCTATGGTATGGCACTTAGGATAATCCCAATGGAGATACCATCCATGGAATCCCTTGGTTTACCAGCTATAGTGAGAGAATTGGCCAGACTTCCTAGAGGATTGATTTTGGTGACTGGTCCTACAGGCTCCGGTAAATCCACCACCTTGGCCTCAGTTATAGACCAGATAAACAGGGAAAGAAATTGCCATATATTGACTCTAGAAGATCCCTTAGAGTATCTTCACAAACATAATAAAGCAATAGTCAATCAAAGGGAGATAGGTAGTGACTCCCAGACCTTTGGAAATGCACTGAGGGGTGCTCTTAGACAGGACCCTGATGTAATACTGGTAGGAGAGATGAGGGATTTGGAGACCATCTCCATAGCCATCACAGCTGCAGAGACTGGTCATCTAGTATTATCCACCCTTCATACCCTAGGAGCAGCCAAGACCATAGATAGGGTCATAGATGTATTCCCACCACACCAACAGCAACAGGTGAGGATTCAACTATCATCAGTAATGCAGGCAGTAATCTCCCAACAGCTATTACCAAAGGTAGATAATGATGGTAGGGTGGCAGCCTTTGAAGTCATGATAGCTACACCAGCCATTAGAAATCTCATCAGAGAGGACAAGGTACATCAGATAGAAACCTCCATACAGACTGGAGCCAAATATGGGATGCAGACCATGGACTCTTCCTTGGTCAATCTATATAAAAGACGATTAATCAAAAGAGAAACAGCAATTACTCAAGCCTTCAGCCAAGAAGACATAAAAAAATATTTAGTATAGGGGTAATGATATGATATTCAAATACAAATCAGTAACTCATACAGGTCAAATAGTTGAAGGGTTTTATGAAGCAAATACAGAAGCAGATGTCATATCCATGATCAAGGGCAATGAGCATATGCCCCTATCAGTGGAGAGGGATGTGGGGGCGGATGCCCAAATAGAGATATTCAACCCCAAGGTCAAGAAGAAGGATCTGGCAGTTTTCTGCAGGCAGTTCTACACCATGATAGATGCAGGACTTGCCATAGTCAAATGTCTGGAT
>CAZZCQ010000020.1:0-10541 GCA_964652285.1 uncultured Tissierella sp. | reverse complement strand
ATAACACTAGATAAATCTGACACAGATAACACACCTTGAATATGTTGTGGATTTCCGCCACCTTTGATAGTAAATTTATTTGATATATCATTAAATATTTTATTTAGATTTAAATCCAAGTCCTTGCTATGAACTATAACAAAATGTCCTTTTCCCCCATTTATAATACTATAAATCTGAATTAATTTTTCTTGATTCTTATTGAGATTTGATGCTATTAAACTTATCTCTTTTATATCTATATCTTTGAATTCCTTGATAATAAAATTGGTGTTTTTATCTATTATAATATCTTTTACTAGTAGCTCACCCTTAATATCGTACAATTCTCCCCTGATGGACTTGTTTTCCTTTTCCAGACTTATCTTTGAATCATATAGTTTTTTAACTCTATTCAATATATCTGAATCACTAGCAGATAAAATAGAACCTATTTCATTGATATAATCATTCTTCCAAGAGTAATCCCTTAATGCTCTATTTCCACAGATGAATTCTACCCTGATATGACCCTTATATTTCTCCCATTTGAGTATCTTTATTAAACCTATTTCTCCAGTACTTGATACATGTGTACCACAACATGCGATATAATCGATATTATCTATTTCAATGATACGTATTTTTTCATCCTCAATGATAGAATCCTTTCGTAAAGGTATTTTTGAAAGCTGTTCTCGATTCACATCATATGATTTTACTTTAAAGTTCGATTGCACTATTTTATTAGCCAAGAATTCTACCTTAATGGCTTCATCCTTAGAAAGACTTAATTTATCAATATCTATTGTGTTGTATTCATTTCCTATATGGATTCCTACATTTGTTAGATTGAACAATCTATAGAAGGAAGAAGCAAGTATATGTTCTCCAGAGTGTTGTTGCATCATATCAAATCTTCTGTCCCAATCGATATTCATATGCACTCTAGTAGCTGTTAAATCACCTTTTACAACATGGACGATACTATCATCTTCTTCATATACATTAATTACATCCAAGCCATTTATTGTTCCATAATCCATAGGCTGTCCACCTACTAAATCTGGATAAAAAATAGTCTTGTCTAGCTGAATATAGGATTTATTATTCTTGAATTCCTTCTTAACAATCTTACCATCCAACTCTCTTAAATAAGGATTGTCCATAAAAACCTTATAGGTCATATAAATTCACCGAGCCTTTCTTAAAATATATGCTATAATTATATAAATACCCATATTTATTCATAAGATTTAAACAATATAGGAGTAATATATGAATAAACCATTTACTATCCTAACTATACCTTTGATTATAGGAATTTTGCTTTCATATTATTTTGACATAAATATCAAGATGATATTGATTATGACAATTATCACAATATTTGTTTTAATATATAATACAATAAAAGGGAATCTAAATCAAAGATTAATAGTGATCATATTAATATTAGTTGGTATATTCATTGGAATAAATGGTTCTAAGAGCAGTTTTCTTGAGATTGTTGATAGAAGAAAGAATTTTGTAGGAAAGGTAGAGGAACAGGTAAATAGGACAGAGGGTTTTAATAAGTACATAGTTTCAATAGAATCCGTAAATAACCATACTGTTTTGAAAGAGAAGATTGTATTAAATGTAAGCGGTAATAAGCTTCTAAATATTGGGGATAGGGTATATTTCAATGGAGAATTGAAGCTTCCTATTGAAAATACCAACCCAAAATTATTCGACTATAGACTTAATCTGATGACAGAAGGGGTTTATGGGGTAAGTAGTATCAAGGATCACAATATCCAAAGGATTGATAGGGAAAATCGATACATTATAAAATTAAGATTTAAAGAATTAGTTACAAATACATTTGCTACATATTTATCAGAAGATAATGCAAGCTTGATGACAAGTGTTTTTTTGGGACAATCTTCTTATCTTGAAGATGAGGATATTCAAATATATAGGAATATGGGTTTAGCTCATATACTAGCTGTGTCTGGTTTACATATCGGTATTATTGCTGGGTTTATATTTTTTGTCTTATCCAATCTTGGTATCAAAAGAAGGGTCAATGTGTTCATTACTTTATCAATTATTTGGCTCTATGGATATCTTATAGGCTTCCCACCATCTATAGTCCGTTCCAGCATTATGTTTACGGTACTCTATATTTCTCAGTTAGCTCATGAACCCTATGATTCAATCAATGCTCTTAGCTTTGCTATGTTTGTATTATTGCTTATAAATCCATATTATCTTTTTAATATAGGATTTCAATTATCCTTTGGTGCAACTTTTTCCATAATTGTATTTGCACCAAGGATAAGGCGTCTATTCTATCCCTATAACAACAAAATAACTAAATCAATATCATTAATACTTGGGGTTCAAATAGGTTTGCTTCCATTTCAAGCATATTATTTTAACCAGATTAATCCACTTAGCATAATTGCAAATTTGGTAATTATTCCAATTTTATCCTTTGCCTTGGTATTGGGATTTTTGATGGTCAATTTCACCTTTATTCCTTATATTAATGGAATAATTGGAGCAATACTAGATAATATATTGAATTTTGAGGCAATCCTACTTGGAATTCTTCAAAAGATCAATATATTCAATATCAAGGTGTTTTCACCTGAACTTTCCACTATAATTATATTCTATCTAATATTATTAATAATATTTGGTCTAGTCGATATAAAAGGATTTAATAGGTTTATTCAAAAAGCTGTTCTTGTCTCACTGATTTTTATCATATTATTCAATATCTACTTAATCTATGACTATGATGATATAGAAATTCACTTTATAGATGTAGGACAAGGGGATGCCATACTTATCAGGAGTAAAAGAGCCGACTATCTTATGGATACAGGTGGTAGCTTATTTGGAGATTACAATATTGCTGAAGGAGTGACTCTTACATATTTAAATAAACTTGGAATATTTAGATTAGATGGATTATTTATCACTCATTTTGATGAAGACCATAGTCAAGGGGTCCAGTTATTTCTTGATGAAATGGATATAGGGTATATATTTATTAGCCAACTACCTGATGATGTTGAGAAACTCAATGCTATTAATTCTAGCAAAGTAATACCTATTATCTTAAGAGCAGGAGATAAGCTTAAGTTAGATGATGATCTATATTTAGATGTATTGTGGCCTATGGATAGTGTATTCTATCAAGGTAACAATAGTTCACTAGTATCTATTCTTAGAAGCAGAGGTACAAATATCTTACTTACTGGAGATATAGAAAAGGAAGTGGAATACTTGCTAAAGGGAAGAATAGAATATCCTATCGATATAGTAAAAGTTCCACACCATGGAGCAAATACTTCATCTACAGATGAATTTATTAGTAGTATTAGACCTAGAGATGCTATTATTTCAGTAGGCAGGAATAATATGTATAATCATCCAAGTAGTGATGTTATTGATAGATATGATAAATATGGTGTCAACCTCTATAGGACAGATTATATGGGACTTATTAAAGTAACTATTGATAAGGAAGGGTATAGTATAATACCTTTTATAAAGGAGAGTAGATAAATCATGGAATACAAGGAATTTTTTAAGGCGATACAGGATGATAAACTTCAACCCACATATTTGTTCTTTGGTGTTGAAGAATATATGATGAACACAGCAATTGAAAGCTTAAAGCATAAATATATTGAAGAATCCTTTGAAGCATTGAACTTCACAAGACTAGAGGGTAAAGATATAATGCTTGAAGATTTGATAAATGCATGTGAAACTCTTCCTTTTATGTCTCAAAAAAAGATTGTTGTTCTTAGGGATATCAATGGGTTTTTAGGGAATATCAATGATGGTATTGAAAAAGATTTTTATAATTATATAGATAGCTTAGAAGACTATCTTATATTGATTTTGCTTGATAATACATCATCCGTTAAGAAGAATATGAAGATATATAAGTTTTTTAATAAGAATCAAAGGGCAGTGGAGTTTATGAAACTTCAAAATAATGATTTAATTCATTGGATCAATTCGATACTTAATAAATATAATAAAGAAATGAGAATTTCTGAAATCAATTATTTTATAAATCGTGTTTCATATAGAAGTAAGAACATCAATCAAAATTTATTTGATATTGAAAACGAATTATTAAAGATAATCAATTATTCCAAAACTCAACTGATAACTAAAGAAGACATAGATAGTGTGTTGATAAATCCTATGGATACAAATATATTTGAACTATTGAATGCAATAAATAGACATGATGCTGAAAATGCCATCAATATTTTCAATGAGATGTATATATCCAATGAGCCTATACCTAGGATATTTCACATGATTACTAGACAGATTAGATTGTTATTGAGCTATAAATTATATAAAGATACAGGTAATAATGATAGAGAAATTCAAAAAGAACTAAATATCAAGGATTATGAGTTTAATAGAATCAGAAGTCAATCCAATAAATTTCAAGTTAAACAATTAGAGAGAATAATGGAATATCTTCTTCAGATGGATTTAAAGCTAAAAACAGTTTCAAGTGATTATAAACTTGAAATGGAAATCCTTTTAGTAAAACTGTGTAAGTAATATAAATAAACTTCGGTATCTCCGAAGTTTATTTATATTACTTTGTTTAATTTTTTAGTTAATGTACTCATCTTTCTTGAAGCAAAATTATCATGTATGATATTCTTCTGAGCTGCTTTCTTGAGTTTCTTATCAATAACTTTGATTAGTACCCTAGCTTCATCTAAATTACCTTTATTTAAAGCATTCTCGAATTTTCTAATATATGTTTTAATTTCAGATTTCTTACTCTTATTAATCGCAGTTCTATTCTTAGTTATTTCAATTCTCTTCTTAGCTGATTTAATATTAGCCAAAATCTCACCTCCCAATATGTCTCTAACAAAAGATATTCTACCATGTCAAAGTTTAAAATGCAAGGATATTTATATTATAAGTGGTTAAAATTATATGAGTAGTAATATTTAAGCAAATATTACTCATAACAAACAATAAAAACACGCTTACGGTTGTGGTCACGAATAATTCTAAAGCTTATTCAGGCAAAAACCTACAATTTGCAAACTCGCTACGCTCAAACAGTGCAAACTGCTTAACGGATTTTAGCCTTCATTGGCTAAGAATTAAATCCTACCCTGCAAATGATTACTTAGTTTTTTATTGTTTATCATTGTTAGCGATAATAAGAAAGGAGTAACTTAAATGAAGCATATATATACTGATTTAGCTATTGAGAGAAGGGAGATCTATCAAGAACAAAATAAAACTGAAATGGAAGGGATATCAGTAGATGTCCTTGAGGAAACGAATCATTCAGTGACAACAGTGAAGGTATTAAATGATAAAGGTAGTTCTATTATAGGAAAACCAATTGGTACCTATATCACTGTAGAAGTATCAAACTTAAACAAGACCAATGAGGATTTAAAAGATGAAGTAAGCATTGAATTGTCAAAGATATTGATATCCTTAATGAAGGATTTTAAAAGAGATAAAGTTTTATTAATAGGTTTAGGCAATTGGAATATTAGCTCTGATGCATTGGGACCCAAGGTTATTGAAAGGGTTTTAGTTACTAGGCATTTTTTTATTAATTTCAATAAGGAATCAGATGAATCAATGGCAAATGTAGCTGCTATGTCGCCTGGTGTCTTAGGGATTACAGGCATAGAAACCTACGATATAGTTAAAGGAGTAGTTGATAAGGTAAAGCCAGATTTGGTAATAGCTATTGATGCATTGTCTTCAAGAAAGATGGAGAGGGTTAGTACCACAATACAGATGACTGATGTTGGCATAACCCCAGGAAGTGGAGTAGGGAACGATAGGGTAGGCTTAAACAAGGAGAGTTTAGGTGTTCCAGTTATCTCTATAGGAATACCAACAGTAGTAAATGCTGCCACAATGGTCAATGATACCATGGATTTGATTATAGATTCCTTGAAAGAAGAAGCAGAAAAAGGTAAGGAGTTTTATTCTTTGCTAGATGAGTTATCTAATCAAGATAGATATGCTTTGATTGAAGAGGTATTAAATCCATTTGCGGGGGATGTTATCGTTACTCCCAAGGACATCAATGTATTGATTGATGATTTATCCATAATCATTGCAAATGGATTGAATATTGCTCTACATCCTGGTATAGGTATTAAGGATGTAAATAGATATATTCGATAGGATTTCTTAACATATTAGTGACATTAATTGAATATATATCTTTATGTGGAGGAGAAGATTATGCGTCGAAGGCGAAGCAATAAAGGTACATATTTAATATTGGCCCTAATATGCTTAATTCTATTAAATATAGGCTCTATAACAATCCTATTTTTTGGGAATAAGGATATACCAGTATTTAATATTAAAGATATTATTTTCGAAGTTTTTAGGATATCAGATAAATCTAGTGATTCCAAAATGGATAAAGATGATTTATCTGAACGTGAAATTGATAGAGCTGAAGATTTTATAATTATTAATCCTCTAAATAATTACGAAAACCTCATAATTGTCAGAGATTCAAAAGGCAAAGGTTCAATAGAAAACATACCTGAGTCTTTAAATATTGAAAAGGTAAATGTTGATAAAACCAAGCCCTATATATTTTTGTATCATACTCATGCAACTGAAAGCTATATCCCTTTTGTTGATGATACATACTATAGTGAAAACAATGATAAAAATGTGGTCAAGATTGGGGATACTTTAGCAACAGTATTAAAGGCTAATGGGCATAATGTGAATCATTCTTTAAGCCATCATGATAGACCTTCATATAGTCAATCATATTCAAGATCACTTAAGACTATTCAAGATGCAAAGAATGAAGAGAGCAATCTTCACTTCTTTTTTGATATTCATAGAGATGGAATTGATAAAAATGCAACTTACTATGAAAGTTTTCTTGCTAAGGCTAAGACCAACATAGATGGCAAGGATGTGGCCACATTTTCATTAGTTGTTGGTCCAGATACTCCAAATTATGATAAAGTATTGGACTTTGCTAAATTTATCAAGATAGTAGCTGACATGATGTACCCTGATTTATGCACAGGTGTAATAGTCAAACCCTATGGGAAATTTAATCTTTATATCTCTGATTATTCAGCTTTAATCGAAATGGGAAGCAATTTAAATACCCTTGATGAAGCCAATGAATGTGCCAAATATGTTGGGGAAATATTGGATACAGTACTAAGAAGTATTGAAAAATAGTATGGACTTTTAATATAATATCAATAGTGATATAATAAATTATACATGAGTATTTGAGGTAATAGGGGGTTTAACTTTGGAAAACAATAACGAAAAGGAATCAAAAAGTGAAGCTGCTGAATGGATAAGGAGTATAGGAATAGCTATAGTAATTGCCTTTTTTATAAAGACATTTATATTTAATTCGACTTATGTATTAGGTAATTCAATGTATCCTACATTGCATGAAAAGGATAGATTATTTGCTGTTAAACTTACCCTTTACTTTTCTGAACCAAATAGGGGAGATATAATTGTATTGGAAGCGCCTGATGACCCCAAAAAAGATTACATCAAAAGGGTAATTGGCATTGGAGGAGATAAGGTTCAGATTAGAGATGGTAAGGTTTATTTGAATGATGAATTACTAGTAGAAGATTATTTAGATGAGGATTCATTTACAATGGTCTATAATGTTGATACTTGGGTAGTTCCTGATGGACATGTATATGTATTGGGTGACAATAGGGATGAAGGGGCTAGTAAAGACAGTAGGTATTTTGGATGTGTGTCTATTGATTCAGTGAAAGGGATAACTGAATTTAGATATTATCCATTTGATGAAGGATTTGGTAAAATATAGTATATAAATTCTTTAGTTGGGCACCCTATTGAGGGTGATATAATTGGAAACTAGGATGGAAAAATACAAAAGAATTAAAAAGGAGAAGAGAATTAGAATATTGAAATTTATGACCTTTTTAATTATATTAGTCACAATGTTTTATGGAGTATTCTTTGTTAATGATACGATTAAAGATTTTAATGTAATTGAAAAAGATAATTTAATTAGATTGGATATAGAAAATTGGGAAATCGAATTATTAGGGAAAACTTATTATATTGAAATTGATAGAATAAAGAATGTATTAAATTAAATACTTTCTATACCATTTATGTAGCGGATAGTGTCATTCTGAATAGCAAGCAAGGTCAGAATGGCATGTTTTTGTTTTACAGATATTGAATAGTTTGTTATAATTAGCTAGTATATGAATCTTTTAAGGAGTTGTGATCTATAGATGTATAATATAAAACAAAAAAATATAAGGAATTTCTCCATTATTGCCCATATAGACCATGGTAAATCCACATTGGCTGATAGGTTGATTGAAAAAACAGGCATGATGACTACTAGACAAATGCAATCTCAAGTATTGGATAATATGGATTTAGAGCGCGAGCGGGGTATCACCATAAAGTTAAAGGCTGTTCAATTGATTTATAAGGCGAAGGATGGCGAAGAATACATATTAAACCTTATTGATACACCAGGACATGTGGATTTTAATTATGAGGTCTCAAGGTCCTTAGCTGCTTGTGAGGGTGCAGTCTTAATTGTGGATGCTTCTCAGGGTATTGAAGCTCAAACTTTAGCCAATGTTTATTTAGCATTGGAACAGGATTTAGAGATTTTACCCGTAATAAATAAAATTGATTTGCCTAGTGCTAGGCCAGAGGAAGTCAAGAAAGAAATAGAAGATATCATTGGTATTGATTGTGAGGATGCTCCTTTGATTTCAGCTAAAGATGGTAGGAATATTGAGGATGTTTTAGAATCCATTGTTCATAATGTACCTGCTCCACAAGGAGATTCTAGTGCACCCCTAAAGGCATTGATATTTGACTCTTATTATGATAGCTACAGAGGAGTAATTTGCTATATAAGGGTATTCGAAGGCACTGTGAAGGCCGGAATGCAGATTAAGATGATGGCTACCAAAAAGGAATTTGAAGTTGTTGAAGTGGGTGTAAATACTTCTAAGCAGGTTGAAGTGGACAAACTTGAAGCGGGAGATGTGGGTTTTATTACTGCAAGTATTAAAAATGTAAATGAAGCTACTGTTGGAGATACCATAACAGATGCCGAGAATCCTACCTTAAATCCTTTACCAGGTTACAAAAAGGTATTACCAATGGTATATTGTGGAATATATCCAGCTGAGGGAGAGGATTTCAATACTGTAAGAGATGCTCTGGAAAAATTGCAGGTTAATGATGCTGCTTTGATATTTGAACCTGAAAGTTCAGTAGCATTGGGTTTTGGATTTAGATGTGGATTTTTGGGGTTGCTCCATATGGAGATAATACAAGAGAGATTGGATAGAGAATTCGACTTGAATATAATTGCTACTGCTCCTAGTGTAATTTATAAGGTCACTAAGAAGAATGGGAAGATACTAGAGATACAAAACCCTAGTAATTTACCTCCAGAGGATGAGATTGAATACACAGAAGAGCCTATTGTTACAGCATCAATAATGACACCTACTGACTATGTAGGGGCTGTTATGGAGCTTTGCCAAAATAGAAGAGGAACATTTATAAACATGGAGTATATCGAAAAAACAAGAGTTGTAATGCATTATGAATTACCTTTAAATGAAGTTATATATGACTTCTTTGATGCATTAAAATCTAGGACTCGTGGATATGCTTCACTTGATTACGACCTAAAGGGATATGTTAAATCTGACTTAGTCAAGCTAGATATCTTAATAAATGGAGAAGCTGTAGACGCCTTTTCTTTAATTGTCCATGAGGACAAAGCATATGAGAGGGGGAGAAGTATTGCAGAGAGGCTGACTGATGTTATACCAAGACATCAATTTGCAATACCCATACAAGCAGCTATAGGTTCCAAGATTATAGCAAGAGAAACCATAAGAGCTCTTAGAAAAGATGTATTGGCAAAATGCTATGGAGGGGACATATCTAGAAAGAAAAAGCTTTTAGAAAAACAAAAAGAAGGCAAGAAAAGGATGCGTCAAATTGGGAGCGTAGAAGTTCCACAAGAAGCATTTTTGAGTGTTCTTAAGTATGATGAGAAATGAACTAATGCGACAAGAGCCAATTTTCTTGTCGCATATTTATATGGAAAGGATATAAGAAGATATGAAAGATTTAAACATAGATATACATATTCCATTTTGTGAAAGTAAATGTTACTATTGTAATTTTGTTTCATTTCCCAAGAAGTTTATATATGTGGAATCCTATTATAATAGTTTAATTATGGAATTATCCATATATAAAGAGAGATTGGATGAATATAAAGTAAAAACCATATACATAGGTGGTGGAACACCATCAGTAATAGATGCAAAATATATCAATAAGATATTAGAGTATATATATCTCAATTTTAATATTAATGACGATATGGAGATTAGTATTGAATCAAATCCTGGTACCCTTGATTTACAAAAATTGAAGATATATAAGGAGTCAGGTATCAATAGAATAAGTATTGGCCTACAGTCATTGAATAATGA
>CAZZCQ010000019.1:4205-10665 GCA_964652285.1 uncultured Tissierella sp. | reverse complement strand
TGGGTTGATAGACATACTGTAATTTTAGGAACAGGTGCAAGAGCAAATGATGAAGGTGCGGGTCAGGTAGAATATGAACTGAGAAGAATGGGTGTTACAGATATACTATATATGGGGATACCATATGGGCATGCTCATTTAGATGGTCTTATGAATTTTGTTGATAAAAAGAAGATGATTATATTCCCATGGCAAGTGTCATATGATGTTGTCAAACCTCTTATTGATAAAGGTTTTGAAATAATAGAAATTACAGACATAGATGAGATTAAGAATAATATGGCAATGAATGTGGTAGCGTTAGAGCCCGGTAAAGTGTTGATGGTGAAAGGTAGTCCGAATGCTAAGAAAAAGATTGAAGATGCTGGTGTTGAAGTAATAGAAGTCGATTTATCTGAAATCAAAAAAGGATGGGGAGCTATCCATTGTATGAGTGTATTTTTAAAGCGTGACCCAGTATAAAAAAATAAAAGGGGAGAAAAAAAATGAAAAAAATCGTATCTTTACTAATAATTCTTACTTTATTATCTAGTTTAGTAGCTTGTGGTTCATCCACCACTACTACAAGTGGCGGACAAGAGATATCAACTTTAACTAAGATTCAACAAAACAAGAAGGTAGTTATAGGAACAGCTCCTGGTTATTATCCATTTGAGATGAAGGATACTGAAGGTAATTTTATAGGCTATGATATTGATATAGGTTATGCGATAGGAGAATCCTTAGGTGTAGATGTGGAATTCAAGCAATATGAGTTTTCGGGTTTAATACCCGCACTTCAAACAGGTGATATCGATTTGATATTGGCTGGTATGACCATTAGGGGTGATAGAGCTGCAGCTGTTAGCTTCTCTGATCCATACTTTGCTGGAGGCCAGGTCCTAATGATAAACAAATCTGATACTACTACTAAAAGTTGGGAGGACTTGGATGTTGAAGGAAAAATAATAGCAGCATCACAGGGTACCACTGGTGCATTGTTAGCAAAACAACTATTCAAAAATGCTGAAGTTGTTGATTATGATACATTCCCAACATCTGCTATGGCAATAGTCCAAGGAAAAGCGGATGGAATTATCTACGATGAACCTCCTATTAGGCAATTTGAGTTGATGAATGACAATGTAAAAGGAATATATGATGTAATCTCTGCAGAAAACCTGGGAATTGCCACTAAATTGAATGACTTAGAGATGGTTCAATGGTTGAATTCATTTTTACAAGGATATAAAAGTAGTCCTAAGGATTTGGAATCTATTGATAAATGGTTCAATTCAACAGAATGGATGGAAATAATAGAGGATTAGGAGGGGTATAATGACATTGAATTGGTCAGTAATTACACAAAATATAGGTATCTTTATAGAAGGCGCCTTCCTTACATTACAAATATCAGCTTTTGCCTTGCTTTTGAGTATACCTATAGGTGTAATTGCTGGATTGTTCAGAGTTTCTAATAATAAGCTTTTATCTTTTATTTCAACACTTTATGTTGAGGTAATGCGTGGTATCCCCTTGTTGGTACTATTAATATGGATATACTTTGTTTTAGGACAATTTTTAAGCTTGGGTCCATATTGGTCAGCAGTCATAGGTCTGGCTATATTTTCTGGAGCTTTTATTGCAGAAATTGTAAGGTCTGGTATCCAATCAGTCCCAAAGGGACAGATGGAGGCTGCCCGTTCATCAGGTATGACATATATGCAGGCTATGAAGCTTGTTATACTACCACAAGCGATAAGAGCAGTACTGCCACCTATGGCATCCCAATTTATCATATTAATAAAAGATTCTTCATTAGTCTCTACCATCTCGGTTGTTGATTTAACTTTAATAGGAAAGAACCTTGTGGCTACCACATTTCGTTCTATTGAAGTATGGACATTTATAGCACTATTGTACCTTATTATGACATTTTCATTATCTAGTGTCATCAGATATTTTGAAAATAAATATAGGATTAAACAATCTTGAGGTGATAAAAATGATATCAATAAGAAATGTATCTAAGTATTTTGGAGAAAATAAAGTATTGGATGATGTTAGTTTGGAAATTCCTTATCAAAATGTCTATGCGATTGTCGGACCAAGCGGTGCTGGAAAAAGCACATTGATAAGAACAATAAATGCTTTGGAAAAAATTCAAGAAGGTAAAATTATAGTTGATGGTGTGTCAATTAATGATCCGAAAACTGATATAAACAAAGTTCGTGAAAATATTGGATTCGTTTTTCAATCATTCAACCTATATTCTCATTTAAATTCTCTTGAAAATGTAACACTTGCTCTGATAAATGTAAAAAAAATGGATAAAAAAGAAGCAGAAGAGAAGAGCAAAGAAATACTCAAATCCTTAGGATTAGAGGACAAATATTATTCATATCCCATGCAATTGTCAGGAGGCCAACAACAAAGAGTTGCTATTGCAAGAGCTTTGGCGATGGATCCTAAGCTTATGTTATTTGATGAACCTACTTCAGCTTTGGATCCAGAGATGATTAAGGAAGTTCTTGATGTTATGAGAAAGCTTGCGGAATCTGGAATGACAATGTTCATAGTAACCCATGAAATGAACTTTGCAAAAGAAATATGTGATAAAATTGTTTTTATGGATGAAGGAAGGATTGTTGAAGTGGCTACACCTGAAATATTTTTCAACAATCCAGAAACAGATAGGGCTTGTGAATTCCTAAGCAAGGTCTTAAACCATTAAAAAGATAACCCCCCTAAAATGTAGCAATAATTGTTACATTTTAGGGGAATTAGCTTACCTACTGGAAATTTAGACTTGATTAAATCTCTTATAGATTGAAAAAGTTTACTATTAGTGTTATACTAAATAGATACTTGGGGCGATTAGCTCAGCTGGAAGAGTGCCACGTTGACATCGTGGAGGTCGTTGGTTCAAGCCCAATATCGCCCACCAACCTTAATCTGTCAGCGTTTTTTCTGACATCAGTAGTGCGCTTATCGCCAACCTTAATTTTAAAATGTGTACCCTTCACCATGGACTTCGTTTACTAGATTGACCCATATAAAGGCTTTTGGGTCAATTTCCATAACCTTTTTCTTCAATATCCCATATTCACTTCTTGGAATCACAGTATGTATTACATTCTTTTCAGCTTTAGAATATCCTCCAACTCCACTAAGTAATGTTACTCCTCTATTCATCTCTTCTGTTATGAACCTATTTATTATATCATCCTTTTCACTTATGATAGCTATCTGATATTTAGTATTAAATCCTGCTATTACCTTGTCTATCAAGGTAGAGTTTATAAGTACCCCTAACAAAGAATATAGTCCTATTTCAATACCTAATACTGCAATTGCACCAATGATTACAATTGAATCAGCAATGAATAAAGATTTTCCTATGTCTAAATGAGTAAATTTGCTGATAATCTTAGCTATGATGTCTGTTCCGCCTGTAGAAGCATTTTGATTGAAGATAATCCCCATTCCTGCACTACATATGAGAATTCCATAGATTAAATTTACTAACAAATTGTTTATAAGAGGTGCATCCATAGGAAAAGTCAATTCAAACAGATATATTAAGGCTGAAAGAAGCAAACTATTATATATTGTTAAACCACCAAATTCTTTCCCAATAATCACAAATGCCAATACAAATAAAAATACATTAAATATTATCATTATTAGTCCAACAGGAAGTTGAGGCAATAAATCATTTATAATTATTGCCAATCCAGTAACCCCTCCTGCAGCTAAATCCGATGGTATAAGAAAAAAATGCGTGCCTAATGCTGTGATTAATAAACCAAAATTGATTAATAAAAATGTTTTTGGACCTAGCCTTATTTTCATCATACCCCTTCTTTCTCTTATATATAGTATCCATAATATCTTATAGCTATTAACACATTAATACTATCCTTTAATCCTCAAAAAACAACTCCCAATTAGATATTGAGAGCCTAAGAAGACCTTCCTCTAATAATGTTTTGATCTATCTCCACCAATTAATTTTGCTCTGGTACGAATCATGCTTAGGTGGGCCTTACCTATCTCCTTGATATCGCTCCTTACCACTACTCCGACTCCCTTAATATGCATACCTATAAATACATCCCCAATATCTATGCCAGCTTGAGCTCCGACATGCTCTACTACTACAGGGTCTTCCAAGATTTCCATAGCTGCTGTAGCAAATCCCCCACCTGCACTTTGTACAGGTATAACATTTACTGGGTCTAAATTGTGCTCTTTAGCATATTCTCTTTCTACAACTAAAGCTCGATTAATATGTTCACATCCTTGAATTACTGGATATATATCCCTTTCCTTTAAAGTTGAGATGATGGCCTTCATTACTACTTCTGCTATTTCCATATTAGTAGATGAGCCAAGTTTCTCACCTAATATTTCACTGGTGCTTCCCCCAACTACAAGGGCATCCCCTACTTCCAATTTTGCAACCTCTAGTAATTCCATAGTCACTTGTTTTACATCATTTTCTATCTGAATAAAATCCATAATATGACCTCCTTTAATATACTGCCTTACATTTCTTTCAAGACTATTATACCCTATATTAATGTAACTAATTTGTATACATTTAAATTTATTATTGATATATAATTGTTTAAAGGAGCTGATTAAGATGAAAATATCAAGAAAGTTATTTATTTTAACTTTGAGCTTTATATTAATTCTATCTTTGACAATTGGTTGTTCTAGTTCTGATCGATCTTCTAATGAAATGGCATGGGATTCTGCAAGTGGAGGTACAGATGGAGGGTCTTCACCTATGGAACCACCTATGGGTGATAGGGATGTTGCCTCTGAGAAATCTGGTCTTGAACCTGAAAAGGTAATTACTACAATTAACTTGGAATTTGAGACTACAGAATTTGATAAGACAACTGAGGACTTAATGGACCTCATAGGTAAATACAAAGCTTATGTAGAAAATTCCAATATCTCCTATAATCAATATTACAACAACAAGAGCTATAAATATGCTCAATTTGTCATAAGAGTACCAAAAGATGATGTCCTTAGTTTTAAGACAGAATTAAATGGTATAGGAAACATGATATCTGAAAACACCAATAAAGAAGATGTAACTAAACAATATAGGGATACAGAATCTAGGCTTAGAGTTGTAACAACCAAGGAAGAGAGATTACTTGCCCTTTTGGAAAAGGCTGAAAAGATTGAAGATATTATCGCTTTAGAAAATCAACTAAGTGAAGTTATCTACGAGAAAGAAAACCTACAATCAAGTCTTATTACAATAGATGACAAGGTGGACTTTTCTACTGTGAGGATAAATATTCAAGAGGTAGAAAGGCTAAGAAATGCTGAAACGGTAGAAACAACCTTTGGGACTAAGATAAAGAATGCATTTTCAAATTCCTTATTTGCTTTTAAAAATTCTATGGAAAACTTTACTATAGCCTTTATATATGCACTACCTTTTATTATAGTATTAGCTATAGTAATATTTGTAGTCTATTTGATAATTAAGAGAATAAATGGAATTAGGATAAAGAAGAAAAAGATTGATGAGTAATTAGAATAGGGATGATATTATCATCCCTATCTTTTTAATATTTTCTTATCTCTAGTACTCCATCCATAGTAACTTCAGTAGCTGCTACCAATATATCTTCTATAAAGTCTATTGGTACATAAGTCTTTGATTCTGTAAGCTCTGGTGCTGTTAACTCTAATATCATATCATAATATTGATACTTCTTATCTCCAATTGTAAGACTAGCTGTGTAACCCTCTTGTATCAATTCTACTGATTTGGTCTCATTAATCCATTCAACTTCAAAATCAAGTGCTTCTGCAACTTGTCTAAGTGGAATCATCAATACTCCATCATCATTTCTATACATATCATGTTCTAATTCTAATTTAGCATCATTTAGATTTAAATAATCCAGTATTTCAACTTCATAATTCCTAATTGCTATTACTTTTTTAGGAGTTGTTTGTGCTGGTATGCTCCTGGTAGAAACAGTATAGAAAACTACTAAGTCCTTATTGCCCAAATCCTCTTTTTCTATTTCATTACCCTGAAAATCAATTAATTCTACATCTTTATCAATATTTAGCTTTAGACTATTATCATGACTAGTTAGTTCTTCATCAAATCTATCTATTTTAATGTTTAAATCTACATCATCACTCTTAACAATGACCACATCTGGCCCTAGTTGTGGAGGATAACTCAAAAGCATTATGGTATCCTTGCTATAATAGATGGATACTTCCATACCCTCTTTTAAGTCTTCCTTAGATAAAAAACCCATGGTATTTTCATCTAGTAAAATGACATCATCGGATATATGTGCTACTAATTTATCCAATGTATCTTCTAAGTTATTTTCAGCTAAGATTGAAACCATATCTTCTTTTGATTCTACATTGGTAATTTTACCTGCAAACTCTATATAATTTGGTATATCCATTCCCTCAC
>CAZZCQ010000019.1:0-4195 GCA_964652285.1 uncultured Tissierella sp. | reverse complement strand
TATTGGACTTACCCCCAAATCTTCCTGTGCGCTAGCTACTATTGGACTTGCAATCAATAATAATGCTAAGGCAATGATAAACTTACTCTTCATTTTGATTTTCATTGTATCCCTTCCTTTCATTGTCTGTAGATACAATATACCAAATTACAGGTACCAATTAGTTACATAGGGTTTACAAAAGGGTTACATTAATATATCATCAGTATTATATAGCTATCCTTTCTACTCCTACAACAAACCCTAACACCTCATCTAGTGTATCAAGTAGTTCTTGTAATTCTTCTACTGTGCAATCAGCCATATGTCCAATCCTGAAGGTTTTGTCCTTTAGATCTCCATATCCATTGGATATTTGGAATCCTCTTTCTCCAAGTTTTTCATTCAGTAGATCTATATTAATACCTAATGTATTTTTTATAGTAGTTACAGTATTAGAAGCACAAGAATCCTTTGAATATAGTTTAAAATGTTTTTTTGCCCAAGATCTTACCATATCTCCTAATTGTTGGTGCCTTTTGAATCGATTATCTAACCCTTCCCTAAGAATCTTATCAAGTTGATAATCCATTGCAAACATCATGGGTATATTTGGAGTAGAAATATATTGATAGTCTGTTCTATCAATAGTCTCATATAGTTCTAAAAAGTCCATATAATACCCTCTAAATTCTATTTGCCTTGCCCTTTCTATTGCCTTTTCGGATACACTCGCTATAGCCATTCCCGGTGGTAGCCCTAAACATTTTTGAGAAGATACTATACATACATCCACTCCTAGTTTATCTATTTCAAGCTTAATTCCACCTACGGAGCTAACACCATCTACACACCAAATCATATCAGTATATCTTTTTATTACACTGGATAATTCCTCCAAAGGATTGGTTATTCCAGATGAAGTTTCATTGTGAGTTATGGTTATCAAGTCATACTTGCCAGTAGATAGTACCTTTTCTACCATATCTGCTGTTATAGCCTCACCTTTTTCACTATTGAATAAATCAGCTTGGATATTGTTGTGTAATGCCATTTTGTACCATAGATTGCCAAAATAACCATTGGAAAATACAGCTGCCCTTTTCTTAGTAAAAGAACGGATTGCACCTTCCATCAGCGCTGTCCCTGAAGATGTGGAAAGTAGTATTTGATTATTTGTATAGAAAACTTTTTGCAATTTTTCACTTATACCTCTTTGTAGATTGGAGGCGGCCTTTGTCCTATGTCCTATTATAGGTTTAGTCATTTGCTCTAATACATCTTGTCTTACATTCACTGGTCCTGGAATAAATAGTTTAGTCTTCATTTTACCTGCCTCCTTATTTTAATTAATATTTTAAATAGAGAAAAGTCCTCCATCCCTTATAAGGGACGAAGGACTTTTCTTCGCGTTACCACCCAAATTGATTATTAGAAATTTAAATTAATCGCGTCCTTTGTTTAGCTAAGAATCTGTGTTAGGAAATACAAAACCTCTCATCCTATGAAAGGACGAGAGGCTTAATCTCACGCGTTACCACCTAAATTGATCTAATGATCCACTCTAAACAGTATAACGGCTGCTCCGTTTTGCTTATAACAAAATCCTCTAGGGTAGCTAGGATAAATCTTAAGTCCGGTTCTCACCAACCACCGGCTCTCTTACCTTAAACTTTTTATCTCTTTCCCTATCATCAGTTTTATGATATTAAAATATAGTATACACCCTTTAGCACAATAATGCAATATGTTTTTTGAATTTCTTCAAATCTTTCTACCTAATACTAAAATACAGGCTTGATAGTACCTTCATATTCACTTTCAATAAATTCTCTAGCTCTATCAGAATTTAGAACTTCCATAAATTTAAGGTAAACTTCATTATTCTCTTCTCCTGCTCTTACTACTACTACATTAGCATATGGTGATTGATCTCCTTCTATTAGAATACTATCATTAGCTGGATGTAGGCCTGCATCTATAGCAAAGTTTGCATTTATTATTCCTCCATCTACATCGGTATAGGTTCTAGCAATATTGGCAGCATCTAATGCGGTAAATTTAAAGTTCTTTGGATTACTTATAATGTCTGCTTCTGTTGAATTTAAATCTGTTGGGTCAGCTAATTCTATCAAGCCTTCACTTTCCAACAATAAGAGTGCTCTAGCTCCATTGGTTGGGTCATCTGGAATAAGTATCTCTGCACCATCTGGTAATTCCTCTACTGAATCATATTTGTCAGAATATAAGGCAAGTGGTTCCACATGTACCTGTCCAATTACTTCAAGGTCTAGATTGTGCTCTGCAGAAAAGCTTTCTAAATATGGTGTATGTTGGAAATAGTTAATATCTAAATCACCATCATCTAAGGCTAAGTTTGGTTGTACATAATCATCGAAAGTCACTATTTCAACATCAATTCCTACTGCTTCAAAATCAGCTTCTAATGCTTCAACAATCTCTCCATGAGGTGTTGGTGATACGCCTATTACTACTTTTTCTAAATTTGCCTGTGGTTGTTCTGGTACATTATTATTACCATCATTGTTTCCTGTTTCCTCTCCACCATTACTCCCACATGCTGTAAATACCAATAATACTGCTAGGGTTAAACTTAATAATATTCTTTTTTTCATTTTCATATCCTCCTTATTTTTTATCCAATGCCTTTGATAAATTATTACCTACAAATTGTACTAATTGTACCAAGATTATAATTGCTATACATGCAGCTAAAAGTATATCCATTTGATTTCTTGAGTATCCATATCTCAGTGCTAATTCTCCTAGACCTCCTCCTCCTATCAAACCCACTATGGCTGATTGACCTACTAAATTTATAATGGTCATGGTCACAGTTGAGATAATTTGGGGAAGAGATTCTTTTAATACCACTTTTTTTACTATTATATTTGTATCTGAGCCCATTGCTTTAGCAGCTTCAATAATTCCTTTGTCTATTCCATTGAAGTTTCCTTCCAACATCCTAGCAATAAAGGGAATTGCTGTAACTGTTAAAGGTACTATTGATGCTGTGGTTCCTATTCTCCTACCCACTATTAATTTTGTAAGTGGCATCACCAAAAGCATGAGTACTGCAAAGGGTAATGATCTAAATACATTTACAAATCCATCTAGAATTTTATAGACCCTTGAATTTTCTGATAATCCCCCCTGTTGACTAGTGTATAGTAGTATACCTAATGGAAGACCAACAACTACTGCTATCATTGATGAAACACCAACCATTAAAATTGTTTCAGGTATTGCAGGTAATACTATCTTTAGTATTCTCTCCATCTATAGCACCTCCACTTCTACATTTTGCTCAGTCAACTCCAAAATTGCTGCTTCTATATCCTCATCACTTCCATCTACCTCTACAGTAAGATATCCTGAAACATCTCCCTTAGCTAATCTGCTGATATTGCCGGATAATATATTGATGGTGCAAGGGGAGTGTTTGATTAGATTGTTTACTATTGGCTTTTTTGCAACTGCATTGTCAAAATTTAATCTCAGCAGTTTTCCATTGAATTCCTTAGGATCAAATACTTGATCTTCAACTGCATCAGGTAATGACTTAATAAATGATTTAGTCCTAGCAGTTTTTGGAGACTTGAATATTCTTTCTACTGTATTGCATTCAATAATCCTTCCATCTTCCATCACGCCTATTCTGTCACAGATATTCTTTGCCACCTCCATCTGGTGGGTTATCATAATAATAGTCATATTGTACCTTTTTACTGAATCCTTTAATAGATTGAGTATTTGCTCAGTATTTGCTGGGTCCAAGGCTGAAGTGGATTCATCACTCAACAGTATTTTGGGTTTTGTTGCTAAAGCTCTTGCAATAGCGACCCTTTGCTTTTGCCCACCTGAAATCTCTGAAGGATAAGCTTCCCTTTTATCCTTTAGGTCAACAAAGTCCAACATCTCTTCTACTGTCTTCTCAATTTCTTTTTTGTCCATCCCTGTTATCTCTAATGGATATGCAATATTCTCGTAGACTGTACTTTGATTAAATAGATTAAAATTTTGGAAGATCATTCCTATATCTCTTCTAGTCTCCAAGAGTTGCTTCTTGTCTAAATCATTAATAGATGCTCCATCAATATAAATACTCCCAGATGTTGGTTCTTCTAGTCTGTTTAAACATCTTACTAATGTAGATTTCCCTGCTCCGCTTAATCCAATTATCCCAAATACCTCT
>CAZZCQ010000018.1:0-10666 GCA_964652285.1 uncultured Tissierella sp. | reverse complement strand
CCCAGGTTCATTATATTGTCCGAATGGTATACCCTCTTTAAGATAGTATTCTGTTCCATCTAAAAACCCTATGGCTGCTCCATAATAATCTTCCTTTGCCATCCCATTATCAAAAACTATATCTAAAATCAACTCTATACGATTATCTGTCAAATACATAATCCCAGCACCTGTAGTGGATATATATGCTTCTCTATTATCCATATCAATTAAAAAAAGTATCCCATCATAATTTGGTCCAATACCAAATCCATTATAGTCAAAGAAATCATCAGCATATTCCCTTGAAGTTTTTCCTTCAGCATAATCCGTAGAAACTATGACTATATCCATATTAAACTCTTCAGATAATGCATTAGCTCTATTATTTAATTCAAGAACTTCTTCTGAATCCATTAAATTTGCATTATCTATAACCAAAGTCTTATCAGCATATACAAGCTTCAAAGGCATCAAGAGAGACAAAAGCAATAATAAACATACGGAAATACTTCCATATCTTTTGATATCTACCATATGAACATACCTCCCATTAGAAGGGTAATGAATACTACGCCAAAGATAGCTCCAAAGGCTCCAGATATCTTTTTATTACTTAAAGGCAGTTCTCCATAGGCTCTTCCATTTTGTCCATTTACAGCAAATATATAGGTCTTTCCTTTATAAATATATGTTAGAATCCAAGCAGGTAATAATGTATAATTCCATGACTTAGCATCTAGATTGACATTATTTTTGATACTCTTAACACTATTATAGCCTTGGATACTTTCATTTACTAGATTATTGTTGTACCGAGATACTTGTTCTTCAATACTGGGTTCTATCTCTTCTTTATCAATATCATATTGCTCAGCAAAAAAACCTGAAAGATATGGTTTTGAAAATTCGATAACTTCATCTACATTATATGGCCCTATCCCATTTAATAGATCCTTGTTAATCTTTGTAAAAGCCAACTCAGAAACATTGTTGATATCAATCTTACCTTTTCTGACAACTTCAAATTGTTTTGTTTCAGTATATTCTCTATCCCCAACACGCCAAACTCTTATGTTTCTACCCTCGCCAAGATAATCTACATCAGCTTCATAATCTACAAGCCAATATGGTAGATATATACCAGTCATTTTCTCTAATTGAGATGAACTTGTGAAATCTGCAGGAACAAACTTCTTTTTACCAACCCAATTAAGAAAAACCTCTTTTGCTCTTTCTTTATCGATTTTGAAGGGAATCATCCTATTTGGTAAAAACTCCCCTTTCAACCTATCAGAAATAATTACTGGGTTATGACAATAATAACAGAAGGTAGAGGTAGTAGTTTCATCTGTAACTACTTCAGCCCCACAGCTTTTACAATTGTAAATATTTAATCCCTCATCTATAGAATCATGTATGTGATTTTCATCTTGTTTTTTATTTTCATTAATCAAATCCGCTTCTATATACTCACTTAGACAAAAATCACATTTAAACTTCTTTAGAGTTGGCTTATAATGAATGCCAGCCCCACAGCTAGGACACTTATAGCTAGTTGTAGCCATACTCTATCACCTCTTATAATTTGTTACCACATTCTGGGCAGAAATTTGGTATTTCACCACTTGGCTCATATCCACAGTTTGAACATTTAGCAGATGTTGGCTTTTTGGTACCACATTCAACACAGAAATTACCTTGGTTCTTATTGCCACATTCTGGACAGAACCAATTGTTCCCATTATTCCAACTGCTCTTCTCTTCTTGCTTAGTATTTTCTTGATGTTTACCCTTTTCATCCATTTGTCTTTGGTTGCTTCTAGATGCAGCATCCATAAACCCCCCTGCGCTTTGCATACCTAAACCCATGCCTAAAAACGCTCCTGTTGCCCCAGCTCCGCCTTCATTTGAACCAGCTGCTTCTAATCCTCTAGCAATTGAACCTTGTACATAACCCTCTCTTACTGTAGGATCTCCTAACATTGCTCCCTTATTTCTCATATTTATCAATTCTTTAGATTCATCATCATAGGAGATACTTGAAATACCTACTGACTGGACTTCTATACCCCTCATTCTTTTCCAATCTTCATCGAGAATATCTGCCATATATTTACTCAATTCTCTACCCCTGGATGCTACATGTGAAATACGAATTCCATCTGCAGACATTTGATTCATCGCAGATTGTAAAGCTTCCAAAAACTCAGATAGATATTGCTCATTTATATCTTGGATTTCAACCTTATCTGCATTCCTTGGTATTGCTTCCATAAAGAATAATAGTGGATCTGTCACTTTGATAGAGTATGTTCCAAATGTTCTTAAGAATAATTCCGAATTATAAAAGTTATCAAAGTAATTCAAAGGATTAGGTGTACCAAATTTTATACCTTTTATCTCTTGAAGGTTAATGTAATATACCTTTTGAGCTCTTGGAGTAACTCCACCATATTTAAAACGTCCAAAGGATTCTTTAAGTGCCTCCTTGAATGTTCCATTAAATAATGAAGGCAATGATGAATCATCAACCCTATAGTATCCTTCCTCAGCGGTATAATCCACTATCTTTCCACCATCAACTAACATCATAAATTGATTTGGATAGACATGAATAATAGAACCATTTGAAACAGTATCTACAGTTCCTTTTTTATTTGAGCCCCTCCTGTCATCCTTTCTTACCAAAACGCCATTTGTGGATACAGTGTTATCACCCATATCATTTGGCTCTATGACTTCAAGCCACTGATCAGCCAAAGAACCTCCTATAGCACTACTTATTGCTTTTATCAATCCCATTTTATTACCTCCTATAAATAGATATTAATTGTTTACTAATCTATACCCTTTTTATTTTTTCTAATATCAATAATGGATTTTATGATTACTGCTAAAATCGGTCCTACTATAATACCAGCTGGTCCAAATATCAATGAGCCCAGTATTGTAGCAATAAATGTAAATAGAGGTCTTATTCCGATTTTATCTCCTGTTATCTTAGGTTCAATAAGCTGTCTAATCAGTGTAGCTACCACATATACAATCGCCAATGCTAAAGCTCTTTGTGAGTTGCCTTGAATCAGACTAACTATAACCCAAGGTATCATCACAACACCACTACCTATTACTGGCACTATGTCGAGTATTGCTATAATAAAGGCTATCAATAAAGGAGACTGTACATCTATTATCACTAATCCAATACTGAATATCAAAAATGTCATAATCATCAAGGTTAATTGGGCTTTTATATACCCTTTTACACCATGTTTTGTATCTTTAAAGATTTTTCTTAAATCATCGTTATATCCCAATTAAACACCACCTCTATTCAAAATCTATCAATGGCAGTACTTAATTATATCATTATGAAAGTCTTTTAACAATGAAGGCTAAAGTAATTAATATGTAAAATATCCTATTGAGAAAACTCAATAGGATATTGGACAGCTGAAAACTTTTTATTATTCTAACATACTCTTTTCTCTTAATCTTTTATTTACATATTCACCTAATAGAGTATATAGGATTGAAAATATCGGTATGAATAAAAGAATCCCTAACACACCTAACAAACTACCACCTACTGTTACCGCAACTAGTATCCACATTGATGGTAAACCAGAAGCTTTCCCTACAACATGAGGATATATCAAATTGCCTTCTATTTGTTGTATAACTAAGAACATTATTACGAACCAAAAGGCCATCTTGTAATCTATAACTAATATTAATAAAGCTCCTACAAAGGCACCAATAAATGCTCCAAAAATAGGGATTATTGAAGTTACAGCTATAGTGACACTTATCATCAATGGATAAGGAAATCCAAATATAGTCATTGCTATAAAGAATAATAATCCTAATATTATTGCTTCTAGCAATTGGCCATGTAGGAAATTGGAAAATATTTTGTTGGATAAATCAGCAATATAAAATATCTTTTCACTCACTTTACTAGGACATAGAGCTACTATAAGCTTCTTCATCTGCCTAGCAAGTTTTTTCTTTTGAAAGAGAACATAAATCGAAAATACAAAAGTTAATGCAAAGTCTATGGTCCCACTCGCAATAGATATTGAGAAATTTAAGGTTGATTGTAAGGCTGATATCAGGCTATTCTTAGTGAATTCAATGGAGCTCTCCTTGAATTGCTCCCAATCAAATTCTATAAATTTAGCCCAATCCATCAATTGTCTATTATTCATAATAAATGTTGTAACAAAATTTTGTATTTTCCCTGCATATGTTGAACTTTTATTTATTATATCCTGTAAGGTATTAATCAATTCAGGGATAATAATAAATGAAATCAATGATAATATAAGAATAAATAATAATAAAGTCATTAAGTAGGAAATTCCTTTTCTTGCACCAAGACTTGCTTTACTCAGTATACCCTTATTCCAAGGAATTCTTTTTTCGAAAAATCTCATAGGTCCATTTAATAGAAAGGCTAATACCAATCCCCACATAAATGGTGAAATAATTGAAAATAATGTCTTAATAAGGGAAAACACAACCACTATATTCTCCAAAAGCCACATGAATAAAATTGCAAAAGCAATCAAAAATATGGCCTTTTTCATGAATTTGGAGTTTAATTCCATTAAGATAACCTCTTTCAAATACAATGTTTTTTTACTTTATTGTCTTATATCTCTCAATATTTGAGTCACTCAAAAATTCATAAGCATCATTAACCTTTTGGAACATCTGTGTAGCATTCGAAGCATTATTTAAATCTGGATGGTATTCCTTAGCCTTTTTCCTATATGCCAATTTTATCTGATACTTATCAGCATCGTAGCTCACACCTAGCAAATCACAACTATCTTCAAACTTTTTCTTAAACTCAGTTGTAGGGTTTGCATAGGTTTGACTACCCGTATTGAAGTTCCCATAATCGTACCATTGTCCTCCTTGAAAACCTCGGCCTTGCTGTTCATTCCATTGCTTGAACCGTTCTTCCCATTGCCTTTGCTCTTCTTCTTGGCGTTGTTGTTGCTCTTTTCTATATCTTTCCTGTTCCATCCTTTTATATCTATTTCCGTAACCACTAAATGAATCATATCTGGATTTTCTTCCATAGATTAATTGATCTGCTTTGTCAAATAAAAACTCTGTAATCATGTATCTTACATACTTCAAAAAAGACACAAACTTTGTCCCTAGTATCGGGACAACCACAAGTATTATCACAAATGTCATTATTGCTGGATTAAATAGCATTGCAATGGCATATGGCCCTAAAATAAATAATATTAAGCAGCCCCCCATACTGATAAGACCAACTAGTCCCCTTCCAATGGTTTGAACAAATAATACTATCCCACCAGTTATTCCTATTACTATATCAAATACAAGTGAGAGGAATTTTGCTAGCCCATATATAATTCTTCCCCAAAAACTCTTAAGCATATTCATGCTGAATCAAACCTCTTCCTATAATATATCACCTTTAGTATCTCATTATATCTAATCATATTCTAAACAGTTTTACAATAGTTAAGTCATTAGAGCATGATGTTTATTTAATAGGGTCCATATGTATTACAATACTTATACCTAGTTTTGATCTTATCTCCTTTTCAATTCTATCTACTTCATTATGGATTTCTACAATATTGACATTGTCTGATACTTCTGCGTGGATGGAAGCACTTATCCTGCCTGGTCCATAATCATGAACTATTAAATCGTGTGTGCCCTTTATCCCATCCCCTGCTAAAACTATTGAGTTTATATCCTCAATGGTCTTGGAGTCAGGAGCAGGGCCTAAAATTAGATGTACAGAATTTCTAGCTATTGTAAATGCAGAGTAGATTATGACAATTGAAATTATAATTCCTAATATCCCATCTATAGGAAAACTCGTATAATTACCTATTATTGTACCTATAACTACAACAGAAGTTGATAAAACATCATTTATACTATCATGTGAAATGGCTCTATTGATAGTAGAATCTATAAGTTCACCAATGTATCTATTATAGGAGTACATCCACAACTTTATAGATATAGATGCAAGAAGAATAATAATGGAAGCCCAACTAAATAAAACCTTTTCCGGGTTGATGACCTTATTGAATGAAGTCCTAAGTAGCTGAAGACCTACAGCAAAAATAATGAAGGAGACTACAAGAGATGCAATATATTCAAACCTTCCATGCCCATAGGGATGTTCTCTATCTGGTGGTCTATTACTGAGTTTAGCTCCAAATATAGTAACTATTGAAGTTGCTACATCGTTTAAATTATTAAATGCATCTGAAATAACCGCTATACTATTAATAACTAGTCCAATTATTAGTTTGACTAGGAAAAGTGTAAAATTATTTATAATACCCAACACCCCTGATAGAACCGTATAATCTTCCCTTACATAGACATCATCAGTGTTCTGATAATTCTTTATAAATTTCTTAATAATATATTTAATCATTAATCACACCCCTATATGCTAATTTATAATATTCCAAAACCTGATAATTTGCTTTCCTACATATATGTATAAATAATTCAATATCTACATCAATAAAGTTAATAACTATAGTTTATAATATTCTCATGAAAAATACCAAGATTTTTTCTTATTTATGAGATTGTATAAAAAAATAGGTCATCTGACCTAATATTTTAGTTATCTCTTACTATCCAAACTGGTGTATTGTATTCTATTATATCGTATATTGATTCGATATCTTCATTAAACATCCTTATACATCCAAGTGAAACATACTTTCCTATACTATTGATATCAGAATTGCCATGTATCCCATAAGTTCCGCCAGCCCCAATACTTAGCCCCAACCATCTTCTACCTAGAGGATTATTAGGTGCTCCACCATTAACAGGCTTATACTTCCCTGCACCTCCCCAAAATGGATTAACAAACTTTTTAATTATATAAAATTCCCCCTCAGGAGTATGGGCTGGTGTTTTGCCAGTTGCAATTGGATATTTATCAATTAATTCTTTATTTTTGTAGAGATACAAGGTATTGCTTTCTTTGTTAATTAAGATCCATTTCTCCTTAGGGACTTCATCTGGAAGTACTATTTCATTATATCCTATGCTAATTGAATTCAATATCATATCATCATTAATTACCTTAAATGTCTTAGGACCTATAATACCATCAGAGTCTAGATTATTCTCAGATTGAAATCTTTTGACAGCTAGATGAAGTTTGTAATCAAAATAGTTGCCTTCACCTATGTCTGTGTAACCCTTTATTTTCAAATATTCTCTAACCCTGAACACCTCATCACTTGCTACCCCTTCTCTTAACTGTAAAGGAGCAATATCAAACTCAATTATTGTACAATTTTCATCCATCTCTTCATCTTTTTTCTCTTCAGCTACTTCTTCATATATTTCTTCCACTGACTTTCTTGCTCCTATATCACTATTCATATCAGATTCTATGGATTTATCATCAGAAATGTCCATAATTGATGTGTTTGTTTTCGGACTTCTATCATTAATTGTTGACGAATAGGTAATGCCATTTCCTAATGAGCCAATAATTGTTATCAGAATAATAATTACTGTAAATATATTATTAATCATTATAATACCCCCATTAACAAATAAAGTACTACAATAATACTATTCAGATATAAAGTAAAAGTTGCTAAAATGGCCTATATTTAAGTCTGAAAAATTTGTTCGTTAAATTAATTATTACTTGGGTATAATGACTATAGATAATAATTCATAAAGAATGCATATAAATAAAGAAAACGGAGGAATGAAGATGACAAAAATAGCTATAATACTTGGTTCAACTAGACCAGGAAGAAATGGTGAAGCTGTAGCAAAATGGGTTTATGAACAAGGTAAAGGAAGAGAAGATGCGGAATTTGAATTAATAGATATTGCTGATTATAATTTACCACTATTGGATGAACCTGTACCAGCAGGAGCTAGACAATATACCAAGGAGCATACATTTAAATGGTCAGAAAAAATTGAAGAGTTTGATGGTTATATCATGGTAACAGCAGAATATAATCATGGCATTCCAGGAGCTCTAAAAAATGCTATAGACTTCTTATATGAAGAATGGACCAATAAAGCAGTTGGATTTGTAAGCTATGGTAGTGCAATGGGTGTTAGGTCTGTGGAACAACTTAGACTTATAGCAGGAGAGCTACAGATGGCAGATGTTCGCCAACAGGTGATGTTTTCATTATTCACAGACTTTGAGAATATGAGTGAATTTAAACCACAAGAATACCATAAAGAATCAACTCAAACTCTCTTTGACCAAGTAATAGCGTGGAGTGAAGCACTTAAACCGCTAAGAGGATAATATTTTATAAGTAGACTTCCTATTCCCAAGCAAACTAACATCTTAAGATGCTGGTTTGTTTTTTTATATCTTAACAATCTTTATATCAGTATGTTATAATCATTATACTAAGCAAGAGGTGATGAATGTGGACAAGGTTCGAAAAGTTCCCTTTAGTGAAATGTTAAGAAGATTATTAAAAAATATTATGAATCATAATAAGATGATTTTCTTAACTTTTTTTGTTTACACATTAGTAGCCTCAATTTATCCATTCTTTTCAATAATATTGCCTAAATTACTGATTAGTGAACTATCTTTAGGAAGCATGGCCAATATTGAAAATTTATTGAATATTATTATTGGATACTTTATTCTAACTAGTATTTTTGGATTTATTAAAGCCTATGTCCATGATTTTACATACCCAAAGATCACCAAACTAAGAATTGATTATATAAGGGACAGCTTCGATAAAATAGTGAGTATGGATTACAAATATGTGGAGGATGCACAGTTTTTAGAGGAAAATTCTAGAGCCATGGAAGCAACAAGTAGCAATAATAATGGGATTGAAGGAGTATATCACAAATTATTTGAGACGCCTGCTATCTTAATTACTATATTGGCACTTGCAATTTTTATTGGTTTGCTAAATATTTGGATTTTACTTGGACTTCTTATAAACATAATTGCTACTATCTGGATTAATAAAAAGGTACACAAGTTCCAATATGAAATGAAGGAAAAATTAGCCCATGCAGAAAGAAAAAAAGACTATTATTATAAAACCACCCATGATTTTGGATATGGAAAAGATATTAGAATCTATAACTTAAAAAAGAGAATCATGGATAATTATTCTAAGGAGATAAACTCCTATGTAAATCTTCATAAGATGATAAAAAACAAGGAGTATTTGCTAGGATTCCTGGGTTTAGCTACACTACTAATAAGTAATAGCCTTACCTATGGTATTTTAATTTACAAGGGAATTAATGGTATGTCGATAGCTGATTTTTCCATGTATATAGCTGCTATAACCAATCTATCCCTTATTATGAAAACCTTGGCAGATAATGTATCTTATATTTTAAATGAGGGTGAATATGTTCAAGACTTCTTCGAATTTATGGATAAGGATTTAGGCGAAAAAAGTGGCACTATGGGCCCTATAGAAGGCACCTTAGAGATTGAATTTAGGAATGTAAGTTTTAAATATCCTAATACTGAGAAATATATATTTAAGCATTTAAACTTTAAGATAGATAAAGGGGAACGACTTGCAATTGTAGGAATCAATGGAGCTGGGAAAAGCACCTTAGTTAAATTGATGACTGGTTTATTTGATGTTACTGAAGGGGAGATATTGATAAATAATATTCCTATAAAGGAGTTCAATAAAAAGGACCTCTACTCTATGTTTTCTGTAGTATTTCAGGACATAAACATAATGGCATTTACCATTGCAGAAAATGTGGCTTGCTCTTCTGAAGACCTAGATGAGAATCGAATTATGACTGCATTAGATAAAGTAGGTTTAGGAGAAAAGGCAAGAAATTTGTCAAAGGGTATACACCAAATGATGCTCAAGGTTATTGAAGAGGATGGTTTGGAATTCTCTGGTGGTGAAAATCAAAAACTTGCAATCTCAAGAGCCTTATATAAAGATGCCAATATGGTCATAATGGATGAACCGACAGCTGCTTTAGATGCCTTGGCTGAAGCTGAAATCTATGAGAACTTTAGTGAACTTGTCTCTGGTAAAACTGCTGTATATATATCCCATAGATTAGCAAGCACAAAATTCTGTGATAGGATTGCCCTATTTGATAAGAATGGCCTTAAAGAATATGGTAACCATAATGAACTCCTTGCTAAAAAAGGCGCATACTATGAAATGTTCACTATTCAAGGTAAATACTATAATCAAGGAGGGGTAAAATTTGAACAACATCAAGAAGCTTAAAATGTTTTTCTTTATAGCGTGGAAAATTTCTCCTTCTTATATCATATTATTGATACTTAATACCTTGTTTTCTAGTTTTCAAATATTTACAAATGTTGTACTTCCGAAGTTTTTAGTTGATGAGCTTACTGGAAACATGGAGATAGATAGATTGACCTTCTATGGTTCTTTAATAATTTTATCCAATGTATTTTTTGCATTATTAACGAATACTTCAAAAAATTATTTGGATGTCAAAAACATTTCTATGGAAGATAAATTTAGTCAAGCAATGGCAAAGAAGATAATGGATGTAGAATTTAATTATCTAGAAAATCCTTATTATCTTGATTTGAAAGAAAGAGCAATCTTTGCTATTAATAATCAACGCTCATTACAAAGTCTAATAGAAGATGTTGCCATTGTGTTGA
>CAZZCQ010000017.1:0-10863 GCA_964652285.1 uncultured Tissierella sp. | reverse complement strand
GTTAATCCATTTGCAGTTAAATCAGCATTAAATTCATCTTCACTACTATAATAATCCTTCATAACTTGAAGATCCTTTTCTATATCTTCATCAGCAACATTTATCTCTAATTCAATTATTTCTGCTTCAATAATTTTGTCAGAAATCAGCAGATTCAAGACCTGTGCTCCATTTTGATTTACTAACTCATCATAGAACTCTGACTTGGTCACCTTCATATCCCCTACTTCAGCCACAACCTCATCATCAGATGAGCTATCGCTATTACACCCAATAACTGTCAAAGCAATTACTAATACTAAAACGAATATTTCTATTCTCCTCATACTGAACATGTGATAACTCCTTTCAAGTTAAATTCCTCCTAATAATATAACATAATCAGGTATATTTCCATAGTAAAAACAGAAATTTCTTAATCATTATAACAATTAATTGTGTTCATCTTGTGATAAATAAAAAAATATAAAAATTATATTGCTTGCCCCTTCTCTAAGTTCAATAATAATTCCTTGATATGGAGACCACCACCATAGCCAACAAGCTTTCCATTCTTACCTATTACCCTATGACAAGGTATAAATATTGAAATAGGATTCCTATTATTTGCCAGTCCAACAGCCCTAGATGCCTTTGGATTGCCAATTGCCTCTGCTATTTCACTATAAGACCTTGTTTCACCATATGGGATTTCTTGAAGTGCCTTCCATACTTTTTCTTGAAATTCAGTGCCTGATGCCTTAAGGGGTAGATTGAAATCTCTTCTATTTCCAACAAAATATTCATCTAACTGTTCTTTAGCTTCTTTAATCAATGGTGTTTCTCTAATATTATAATCAACTATATCAGGCCCGTCTTTAAAATATAAATCAGTGATATAGCCATCCTCTTCACCTAAACATATTGTCCCAATTTTATTATCATAAAAGAACTTGTATTTCATGATTTATCACCCTCTTTCTTATATTTCCATTATACTATAGAAATTTCAAAATCCTAATCATTAGCCTTCATGGATTCCACCATCTCTATATTCTTAATCTTCTTGTACATAAATATATTTACTATTACTGAAAACACCATAGTTAGTAGAGCAGCTAAAATATAGCTTCTAAGATCAATACTTCTACCTAACATAAAATCAGGGTCTTCAACCGTAACGATAATAAATCCAAGGAGCCACCTACCCAAAAACAATCCAAGAATAGTACCAAGAACAGTAAGTATAACTGATTCACGGAAAATATAAACCCCTACTTCTTCATTATGAAATCCTAAAACTTTAAAGGTAGCTAATTCTTTCTTTCTCTCATTGATATTTATATTGTTTAAGTTATATAGAACAATAAAAGCCAGAGCTCCTGATAATATGATTATTACCATTACTATATAATCTATGTTGACTAAGAGATTATCAAAAGTAGCTTTTGCTCTAGAGTTAAGCCGAGCATTGGTCACTTTATCATAGTGTAAAACTGCTTCTATAAATTTATCTTGCTGCTTTGAATCAATATCCTCTAAATCCACAGCTATTGTATTATTTTCCATATCAAAACCAAAGGAATCCTTATATAGATTATCACCAACAAATACATAATTACTCAAGTAGTTTTCAGCAATACCAGTGACTACTAGTTCTGACTTAGTCTCCGTGTCAGAATTCTCAAGGACAAATCTATCCCCAATACCTATGTCTAAGGTCTCCGAAATCTTGTCAGTAATTACAAGCGATGACCTATCATAATCTATGGACTTGTCTGTTTCCCTTTCCTTAAGTCCAACAAAATTAGGAAATTTATCAATATCCTCTACAACCACAATATTTACATCTATATCATCATTATTAGCAGTAAAAACTCCTGATTTCATATATGCCTGTAGATAATCTTTCACATAATCTTCACCATCCAGAAATTTAAATAAATCTGAATATGTATTTTTCTCATCTAGGTCTATCTGTACATCAAATACAAATATTTCTCCATATTGTTTTTCTGTAACAATACTAATAGAGTCTCTTAAACCAAATCCAGTTAAAAGCAATGCTGTACATCCTGCAACTCCAATAACAGTCATGAAAAAATTTCTTTTATATCTAAAAATATTTCTTACAGTAGATTTGCTTTTAAAGCTCATACGGGACCATATAAAGTTCACATTCTCTAACAGTATTCGCTTTCCAGGTTTTGGGGCTCTTGGAAGCATCAATGTTGAAGGCTTCTCCTTCAGTGATTTATAGCAGACTAAAATAGTAACCAAGATTACACTAAATATTGAAATTCCTGCTGAAATCATGGCTATCTTCCAATTAAAAGGTTCAAGAAATTCTGGCAAATGGAACAATGAGTTATATGCATTATAGATTAAGGCAGGGAATACCTTGAATCCAAATGCCAAGCCAAATATACTACCAAACACACTTGCTAGTCCACAATATACAATATATTTAAATATTATAAGCTCTTTGGTATAACCTAAAGCTTTCAATGTTCCTATCTGTATTCTCTCTTCTTCAACCATTCTAGTCATAGTCGATGCTGATACTAAAGCAGCTATCAAATAAAAGAAGATTGGAAATACAATTGCAATATCTGCAACTTTTTGTGAGTTCATTTGATAGCTTACAAAGCTAACATTTGTACCTCTATCCAATACATACCATTCTGGAACTTCTAAGTCTTCAATCTCCTTTTCAGCATCCTCAATTTCTTCAAGAGCATCTGCAAGTTCTTGTTCTACTTCTACTACTGCATCCAGATACTCTTTTTCTCCATCTGAAAGCTCAATCAGCCCTTCTTGGTAGTCCTTCCTTCCCTGTGCCAAGTCTATCTCTGCTTGTCTAATCTCTATATTTGCTTTTTCAGTTTCTTCTTTGAGTGTTATCTCTGCGTCAGCAATTTCATCTAAACCTTCATTATAATCCTGCCAACCCTCATCTAATTCTTCACGCCCATCATAGAACTTTTGCCAGCCATCATCAAGTTCTTTTCTAGCATCTTCTAATTCTATATGTCCCTCTTCTAGCTCTTTCCATCCATCCTCTAACTCAATACGCCCTTCTTCCAATTCTTTCTTTGCCTTTGCAAGCTCTTCTTCTCCATCATTTATTTGTCTTCTAGCATTCCTTATCTCATCACGACCAGAATAGTACTGACTCCAACCAGAATCAAGAGCCTTTCTAGCAGCTTCAAGTTCCAGTTCTCCACTTTTTATCTCTTGCCAGCTAGCAAAGAAGGTATCAAAATTAATTATTTGCAGCTGAGCAAGACCTACTTCAATCTGGGACAGATTAGCCTTTAAAGCAGCTATCTCAATTTCTAAGTACTCTTTATTAATTCTTAAAGTCTCCATTTGAGCTATCAGCTCTGGATTGTCAGGATCATCCTCTAATTGTTCTTGTAAGAAAGTCATATCTTCTTCTATCTTTGATAGAGAAATTTCCATTCCATTAATAGCAGCTTCAAGATATGTTTTATTCTCTTCTAAGGTTTGGATTTGAGAGTCTATAGCAAAGTCTAAGGCACCCTTCAATTCAGGATTCTTTTCTGCAGTTTTAAAAACCTCATCCATAGTGGAATATCCCATTCCAATAATAAAAGGCATCATCCCTTCTTCTAACTGGTTTCTACCAGCTTCAAGACTCGCTTGTCCTGCTGAATAAGCCTCTTCACCGGCTCTTAGCTCATCTCTGGCACTAGATAATTGACTCTCCCCACTACTTAACTCTCTTTTCCCATCCTCTAAGTCTTCAAGTCCAGCCAGATAATCTCTTTCCCCATCATCAAATTTCTTTTGAGCATCTTCTAATTCTGTTACTCCTTCTAGGTAGTCTGAATACCCATCCTTATATTCCTTTTCACCATCATTTAATTTTTTTTCTGCATCTGCTAGTTCTTTTTCTCCATCCTCTAGTTCTATCAATCCATCTGCTAGTTCTTTTTTACCATCTTCTATTTTAACTTGAGCATCTATGATTTCATTTCTCAAGGTCACCCTAGCATCAGCCAGTTCCTTTTCACCTTTCACAATCTCATTAAAACCATCTTTTAATTCAAGTTCACCATCTTGTAGTTCCTTCAAAGCATCAGCAAGTTCTTCTTCCGCTTCCAACTTGCCCTCTTCATATTCCCTTTTGCCATCTTCCAGTTCTTCATTAGCCTCTGCTACAACTTCATTGTACCTTACTAAGGATCTGTCTTCTCCTAGCTCTTCAAGCTCTTCAACTATATTGTCAATCTTTAATTCATATTCATCAGCGAATGTATCTAATTCCTTCATCCCCATGATAGTTATGTAAAAGTCCGTATAGACATCTAAGGCAAAACTTGACTCATCTACATACATAATAATCCCAATTGTACCATTTCCTATATTTGTCATTTCCAATTCCTTAGCAAAATGAAATGAATTGCTTACAATTCCCACAACCTCAAATTCTCCTACATTATAAATATCTGAAATATCCTCAAAATCTTCATTCTCTTCTGAGATTGATATTTTGGAACCTATTTGATGTTCCTTGAGAAATGGTCCGCTTTTTTCAACTACACATTCATATTTATTTTCTGGCATACGCCCTTCTAACAATTCTAGCTTATTAACCCAATTATTATCCTCAATATCACTTATAAAACTAAGACCATAGACTCTAGCAGCAATTATTTCCTTGTCTTCTGTGTTCATGAGAGTATCCATGACATAGGCAGGCATTATTTTCCCTATATATTCTTGCTTGGATAGAATATCAAAGTCATCATCTGTAAAGCCCATATCTCCCTTGATATAGATATCTGCCATATCATTATCATCATAGTATTTATTTACAGATAAATGCATATTTGGGGTCGTAGTCACCAAACCTGACAATACCCCTACACCTAATGCAACTATACCAAAGATGGCAGCAAACCTCCCAAAACTTCCCTTTATCTCTCTTAAGATAATCTTCAAATAGCTTTTCTTCACTACCATTCAATCCTTTCTATTGGCAAAGGATTGTCATTCTTAAACATCTTAGAAACAGTCCCATTCTTTATGTGTATGACTCTATCTGCCATCTGAGCAATCGCTTGATTATGAGTGATTAGAATTACAGTCTTTCCTGTATTTTTACAAGAATCCTGCAATAGTTTTAGTATATTCTTACCTGTGTTGTAATCTAAGGCTCCTGTAGGCTCATCACATAGGAGAATCTTAGGATTTTTGGCTAATGCCCTAGCAATTGAAACCCTTTGTTGCTCTCCTCCTGAAAGTTGAGCAGGGAAATTTCGCATTCTATCTTCTAGCCCAACTTGAGCAAGAACCTCTTTTGCATCCAAAGGCTCTCTAGAAATTTCTGTAGAAAGCTCTACATTTTCTAAGGCGGTCAAATTTTGAACTAGATTATAAAATTGAAAGACAAAGCCTACATCATGTCTTCTATAATCGGTTAGCTGTCTTTCATTAAATTCACTTATCTCGTTATCATCAAGGACAATAGTCCCACTAGAACAGGAATCCATACCCCCTATAATATTGAGTATGGTGGTCTTGCCTGCCCCACTAGGCCCAACTATTACACAAAATTCTCCCCTATCTATGCTAAAATTAACATCATTAGCAGCAGCTAATTTTTCATCTCCCATTTGATAATATTTATATACATTTTCTAACAATACAAAATCTTTCATCATTATTCTCCTTAAATAAACTATTATCTAATTCTATCATATCTTTCAATATTATAAAGAAAATAATCTTCCTAGATTAACTTCATAAGATTTCTAGCTTATGTGGTAACAATCACTTTGCTTTTTCATTCCTATTATATATTATTTAGGGAAGTTTATCCAAGAGAAACTTCCCTATTTTTATATCATATCTAATGCATTTTTTACTACATTCTCTAGGGTGAAACCAAACCTCTCAAATAATTGGCTTCCTGGTGCGGAAGCACCAAACCTATCTATGGATATAATCTTGCCCTCTCTACCAACATATTTATACCATCCAAAAGAAGATCCTGCTTCAACAGCTAGTCTTTTATCTATATTGCTTGGAAGTACTTCCTCTCTATAGTCATCCGATTGCTCTTCAAATAATTCCCATGAAGGCATACTTACTACTCTTGTGCCTATGCCCTTTTCTTCAAGTATATCAGCTGCTTCATAGACCAATTGAACCTCAGAACCAGTAGCTATCAATATCATATCTAGATTTGATTTTTCTTTCTTGATTACATAAGCACCTTTCAAAGCTTCCTTGCCAGACCCTTCTAACAGTGGTAGTTTCTGACGAGTCAGAGCTAGACCTGTAGGCCCACTCATCCTAGTAAGTGCAGTATACCAACCCGCTGCAGTCTCTCTAGCATCCGCAGGTCTAAACATTACAAAATTAGGTGTTGATCTAAACATAGCCAATTGCTCTATGGGTTGATGTGTAGGTCCATCTTCCCCAACACCAATACTATCATGAGTCAATACATATATGATTGGTATTTCCATCAGTGAAGCTAACCTCATGGATGGTTTCATATAATCACTAAATATGAAGAATGTTCCACCATAAGGCCTTAATCCGCCATGTAGATACATACCATTTAGTATACCACCCATACCATGTTCTCTTACTCCAAATCTGATATTGGAACCTTTATAGTTTTCAGCTGAAAAATCTTCTCGTGATTTCATATACGTCTTATTTGATGGAGCTAAATCTGCTGATCCACCAATTAGATTAGGTATTTCTTCTGTCAATCTATTGATTAACACTCCTGATGCTACCCTAGTTGCTAGATTTTCTTCAAATCCCCAAAACTCTTCTGAATCTAAATAGTCCATAGGTAAATCTAAATCAATCCAAGCTTCAAATTCCTTAGCTAATTCAGGGCATTCTTTCTTATATGCATCATATCTTCTATCCCATTCTTCATTTGATTCTTCACCTTTGCATACTAATTCACTCATATATTCCCTAACATCATCAGGCACTACAAATGATTCATCAGTCCAAGAAAAGAATTCCTTCAACCCTTTTAAATCCTCTTCACCTAATGGTGCACCATGAGCTGAATTCTTACCTTGTTTGCTAGGACTACCATACCCTATCTCAGTAGTGATTTTGATTAAGCTTGGTTGTGATAGATTTTTCTTGGCTTCTTCAATCTTAGAATAGATATCCTCAATATCATTACCATCTTCTACTTCAAGAGTCTGCCAACCAAATGCTTCATATCTCTTGCTCACATCCTCATGAAAGGCTAAATCCGTACCCCCCTCTATAGTAATAGAGTTAGAATCATAAAGAACAATTAGCTTACCTAAGCCTAATGAGCCTGCTAAAGATGATGCTTCATACCCTATACCTTCCATCATATCCCCATCACCAGCAATTACATAGGTATAATGGTCTATTATTTCATTATCTCCCTTATTGAAATGAGCAGCTAAATGAGCTTCTGCCATAGCCATACCTACTGCATTAGCAAGCCCCTGCCCTAATGGCCCAGTAGTCACTTCTACCCCCACTGTATCCCCATACTCAGGGTGGCCTGGAGTCTTGCTATCTAATTGTCTGAAATTCTTTAAATCCTCTGATGTTAGCCCATACTCAAACAGATGTAGTAATGAATAAATAAGTGCAGAACCATGGCCTGCCGAAAGCACAAATCTATCCCTATCTACCCAATTTGGTTTTTTGGAGTTATGCTTCATTACTCTTGCCCATAGGGTATAAGCCATAGGTGCAGCCCCTAATGGCAGTCCTGGATGGCCTGATTTAGCCTTTTCCACCATATCCGCGGATAATATCCTAATGGTGTTAATTGTTTTTTGCTCAATATTCATCTTTGGTCTCCTTTATCTATGATTTTCTATCTTCTTATTAAATCCTTGGCATATTTTTCAGCCATATTTTTTATCAATTCAACATCTAGAGTTTTGATTTCTCTTTTCTCCATGATAATCTTACCATTAATTATTACAGTGTCAACATCTGAACCATGAGCAGAATAGCTTATAGCAGATACAAGATTATGTCTTGGATAGAAATGAGGCTTATCTAAATCCAATATGATTATATCTGCCTTCTTACAAACTTCAATTGAACCTATCTCATTATCCCATTTTAGAGCCTTTGCTCCATTTATTGTACCCATTTCTATTGCAGAATAGGCAGATACAGACAGGGCATCTAGATTTACTCCCTTGTTCACTATAGACGCTAAATTTATCTCTTCAAACATATCCAAATTGTTGTTACTAGATGAACCATCTGTACCTAGTGCAACAGGTATGCCTTTCTTTAACATCTTATCTATTGGTGCAAAACCAGGAGCTAACTTTAAATTACTGCTAGGGTTATTGACTGGATACACCTTATACTTTGAAAGTATATCTATATCTTCATCATCTAAATGGACGCAGTGAGCAGCTATGGTATGCATATCAAAAAAACCTAAATCTTCAAGATACTTAACTGGCGATTTTCCATTAGATTTGTAACAATTATCAATTTCACCCTTTGTTTCAGACAGATGTATGTTCAATCCAGTATTTAATTCTTTAGCTAGGCTCATAGCCTTCAACAAAAACTCACTGCTAGTAGTATAAATAGAATGAGGTGCTACCATGACCTTAATTCTACCATTCATCTTGCCATTCCAATTATGGTAAAATTCCCAAGTTTCATTTAGTTTTTTATCAGCACTTCCATCCTCTGTCAATCCTCTAGTAAGGACAGCTCTCATACCTGATTTTTCTAATCCTCTAGCTACCTCATCCATAAAGTAATACATGTCACAAAAAGTAGTGGTGCCTGATTGTATCATCTCCACCATACTCAATAATGAACCCCAGTATACATCTTTGCCATTCATCTTGGCCTCTATAGGCCATATCTTTTCATTCAACCATGTTTCCAATGGCAAATCATCAGCATAATTCCTAAGTAATGACATAGCTATATGGGTATGAGAATTTACTAGGCCTGGCATAGCAAGTCTATTCTTACCATCAATTACCCTATGGACTTCCCTATTTTCAACATCTTCACCAATATACTCAATCTTATCACCTACAATGTAGATATTGGAATTAAATACATCAGTCTTCTTTCCATCCATAGCCAATATATCTATATCTTTTATCAATATATTCACCCAAACAACTCCTTCTTTACTTTACTACAATATTCCATGAACCGTCCGTCCCCATATCCATTCATTCTAGTTCTATAAATTGTTTTTCTATTAATCTAGTCAGTAATCTATATAGCACAATTGATATAGCTACAAGGATGATAACTAGTATAATATAAATATACCAAATATCTATAGTAAATATCAAACTCTTGACTAAGAAGAATAAACCAACTAAGACCAATACCCCAACACCCATGGCTATAAGGACATTGAGATTCTGCTTCATAGCCCTTTGGGGATTATCCCATGTCAGCATTGGTCTGGAGATATCAATCACCATACCAATCTGCGTCATAGGGATAGAACCTATTAATCCTATCACAATAATCAATAATATATCTATAATACCAATCTTATATATGAAAAATATACTTGGAATCAATATTCCTATCCCTATCAATTGTATTACTAGGGATGATAATACTCTGCCTACAACCTGATCTCCAGCCTTTATAGGCAATACCCGTTGAATCCAAAGGTTTTTACCTTCTCTAGAAAAGGTAGTAGGACCTATGGAATTGATTATTGCTAAGCCTAAAACCATACCAATAGCAATAAGGGTTACAAAATTAGGATATGAATCCAATAACTCTGTTAAAGGTTCCATGGATTCTTCAGTAGTTACCACAGACATTACTAAGATAATTGGAATAATAATCACTCCACCGATGGAATTCATTAGATAGACAGGTGTTTTAAATAACATTATAAGTTCTTTTTTTGCTAATGCTATATATGGTTTTGTTACTGAAACTGATTTGCCTATATCCTTTATCTTTCCTCTTTCTTTTGAGGCAGATACTTCAGCATTACCTAGTAATCCATCTAAAAAGATTCTTTCAGATAAAGATATCACTATAGATAAGCTCAGAGTTGAAGTTACTAATAATAGTAGCAGATAAAAAAGGCCAGTTAAAGTCTGGCTATTTGCCAAAGCAAAGGTAGCCCACATACTAGGTGGAAATATAATCCCCAACCTTTTCACAAGAAATAAAGAGTCCTTAGCCAAATTCATCAAGAATTCTTCTCCCATCTCCATTGAAGATACTGCATACTTTTGCAAAGTATATTGAATCCATATAATAAATATAATAAATAAGACTGAGCTTATAATCCTTACAAGATCCTTCTTCCTTCCAATGTTGGTATACTTCATAAAGACCATGACCAATAAAGAAGCAATGCTTAATGGAATCACCGGTATAACCAATACCAAGATTATTGAATATAGCCAATAGAGGATTCCTGAGCCACTCTTTATCCCATAGATTATTACAAAGGGTAATATAATAGGTAATGATGTCAATAGCTCACTCACCATCAAGCTGACAAATTTTGATCCTAAAATATGTGATGGTTTAATAGGTAAGGGTATCAATTGATTTAAATCACTGGAAAAATAAAATTTACTCATAACATATAAAATACCAAAAATAAAGACCAAGACTTGGGATACAAATATTCCCATATTCAATAGATATGAAGCTTGCCCTATTTGGAAGAAGACATCATAAAATTTGTTAAGACCACTTACCATGAAATAATATGATGGTAGCAAAGATAAAAGAGAAATTCCAATTATTAGGGTATACCATATGTTTTTTTTATCAGTCAAAAATTTTGAAGCTGCCTTTACTCTATAGGTATTCTGCAGATCAACCTTTATTAAGGATTTTATTTTATTC
>CAZZCQ010000016.1:0-10874 GCA_964652285.1 uncultured Tissierella sp. | reverse complement strand
CTATAAGGTATGCTCCCTCTTTGATTGAAAGGTTGGCTTGAAAAGGTGTCATGGTTAAAGTGCCAAAACATAATCTTGATACTTCAATTCCAGAGTTTCCTAAAAAGACTCTCTCCATATTTCCTCCTGCTGCATTATTTTTCAATTGATAAATATTCTCTCAATATCTCGCCTAATAATTCATCTCTTTCAATCTGTCTGATTAGACTTCTTGCATTATTATGACTTGTAATATAGGTTGGATCTCCTGATAAAATGTATCCAATTATTTGATTGATGGGGTCATATCCCTTATCCTTTAAGGCTTCATAGACTTCAGCTAGTATCTCCTTGGTTTTTAAAGTATTATCGTTTTGCGGTTTAAATTTCATAGTTTCATTAAAATCCCCGTTCATTTAAACACCCCCATAGATTAATTATAGCATAAATTGTAATAGCCTGTATATGCGAAAAATTCATGAATCCTATAAGTATAATATAAAAATACTTAGCGAACATTTGCAGGGCACGATGCTAATTCTTAGCAATGAAGGCGTGTATTTTTATATTATAATGTTATTTACATTAAGTCTTACTTAAGTTGACTTCTGACCAATTCTGGAACTATGGATAAGGCCTCATCAACTTTAGCCACATGCTTGCCTCCTGCTTGAGCCATATCAGGTCTTCCGCCTCCATTACCTCCTGTAACTTTAGCAACTTCTCTTACTATATTTCCTGCTGAAATTCCCTTAGCTATTGCATCCTTAGTTGCCATAGCCAAAAATGTGATTTTATCATCATTGACTGAAGCTAGAAGGACCACTCCTGATTTTATCTTATCTCTGATTTCATCCCCTAGATTCCTTAGACTATCCATATCCGTATTTTCTACTTTATAAGAGACGATCTTAAACCCATCCACTTCTATAGATGAATTGATGATATCCTTGGAGATATCTGAAACCAACTTTCTCTTTAGTTCTTCTATTTCCTTGTCCTTAAGCTTCAATTCATCTGTTAATGAATGTGCTTTTTCTAGAAGATTATTTCTATTGGTCTTTAATGTATGGCTGATTTCTTCTATTTCATTGTCTAGATTATTTAAATAATCATATACATCAAATCCAGTTATAGCTTCTATCCTTCTTACTCCAGAAGCAATACCAGCTTCTGATAATATTTTAAACAATCCAATATTTGATGTGTTATTTACATGGGTACCACCACAAAGTTCCTTGGAGTAATCTCCCATAGAGATAATTCTTACCTCATCACCATACTTATCTTCAAATAAGCCTACAGCACCGCTTTCTTTAGCTTCATCAAGGGAAAGTATAGATGTCTTGACCTTCATAGCATCCAATATCTTTTCATTGACTATTCTCTCTATTCTTGATAGGTCCTCCTTTGATATTGGCTCAAAATGTGTAAAGTCAAATCTCATTCTATTTGGATAAACGATTGAACCTGCTTGATTGACATGCTGACCCAATACTTCCTTTAATGCTTTATGGAGTAGATGAGTAGCAGAGTGATTTCTCCTTAGAGAATCCCTTCTAGAATTATCCACTTCAGCTGATACTGATAATCCAAGCTTGGCATTACCTTGAATAATCTTTACATGATGAATTATTAGGTCATTTACATGTTGAGTATCTGTCACTTCAGCCTTGAAGTCAGCATTTTCTATATAACCAATATCACCAACTTGTCCTCCTGATTCTCCATAGAATGGGGTCTTATCTAAGACAATTATGCCCTCATCCCCTTCATGCAATTCCTCAAGCTCTTTATTATCATGAATTAAGCCTATAATATTTGATTTGTATTCAGTATAATCATAGCCTACAAATTCTGATTGTAAATTGCTGAATATATCAATATTGTTCTTACCTTTCCAGCCACTATCAAGCTCAATTCTAGCATTTCTTGCTCTTTGCTTTTGCTCCTCCATCTTTTCATTGAACTCATCCTCATCTACTGTGAGGGATCTTTCTTCAAGGATTTCCTTGGTTAAGTCAAGTGGAAATCCAAAGGTATCATATAACTTAAATGCCCTTTCACCACTTAATATTCTAGAACCTTCTCTTGTCATCTCATCTATATATGATTTCAATATGTCTATTCCTTGGTCTATAGTCTCTTGGAATTTATCTTCCTCTGCCTTGATGACTCTATTGATTTGACTCTTTCTATCCACTAATTCCTTGTATTCAACTTTCCATGATTCAATTACTGTATTTACAATATCATTCAAAAATTCTCCATCTATTCCAAGTAACTTTCCATGACGAGCTGCCCTTCTAATCAATCTTCTTAAGACATAACCTCGACCTTCATTGCTTGGTAAAACACCATCAGATACCAAGAATGTCATTGCCCTACTATGGTCAGTTATAATCCTAATGGAAACATCCTTCTCCTTATCTTCACCATATTTATAAGAGCTGATTGATTCAATCTTATGAATTATCTTTTGGAATTCTTTAACTTCAAATATATTATTTGCATCTTCTAATACTGTTGCTATTCTTTCAAGTCCCATACCTGTATCAATATTTGGATGCTCAAGTGGATGATAAACTCCGCTTTCATCCTTATCAAATTGGGTAAAAACCAAATTCCAAACCTCTATAAATCTATCACATTCACAGCCAGCTTTACAATCCTCGTGACCACAACCATATTCTCTTCCTCTATCTATATAGATCTCTGAGCAGGGTCCTGATGGGCCTACTTCTAATTCCCAGAAATTGTCTGCCTTACCTAGTCTAACAATCTTTTCTTTTGGCAGACCTATGTGTTTATTCCACAATTCAAATGCTTCATCATCCTCTTCATATACTGAAGCCCAGAGTAGGTCTTCTGATATTTCCATTCTTACAGTCAAGAACTCCCAAGCAAAATCAATTGCCTCTTTTTTGAAATAATCTCCAAAGGAAAAATTGCCTAGCATTTCAAAGAATGTAGCATGCCTATCTGTTTTTCCTACATTATCAATATCCCCAGTTCTGATACACTTTTGGCAGGTAGCCATTCTTTTACTAGGGGGGATTGCTTCCCCAGTAAAATATTTTTTCAAAGGTGCCATTCCAGCTCCTATAAGTAATAGGGATTTATCATTTTTAGGAATAAGTGAATAACTTGGGGCTACTAGATGCCCTTTTTCTTCAAAATAATCCAGAAATTCTTTTCTAATCTCATGTAATCCTAGTTGTTTCATAAATACACCTCACAATTTTAACTATGAATCTCCCTTTATTAAAAACTCCTCCCTTCAGGAGGAAGCTAAATTCATCTATCTGGATTATAAAATAATATGTCTGATTTGTCAATTCTGCCTATTTTTGTCTATTATATATAGGGTTACGATTTTAAATATTGCTACAAGAGGTACCGCTAATATCATGCCAAATACACCAAAGATTCCTCCACCTATGATTATTGATAGAAGGATAATTAGTGGATGTATTCCCATATTCTCTCCAATTACCTTAGGTGCAAGTACATTGTTTTCGGTCCACTGTATAAAGACCCATAGTATTGATATCCATATGATTTTAATAGGATCTGATATGGCAGCAAAGAAAACTGCGGGTATGTAACCTAAGAATGGTCCTATATAAGGAACTATATCAGCTAATCCAGTGATTATTCCAATTGTTATAGCAAAATCAATACCCATAATCTTAAGTACTATAGCAGTTAAAACACCAACATATAAGGACATAATCAATCTTGCCTTGATAAACTGCTTGAGGGATACATCTATTACTGATGCTAGGTATAGGGTGTCATCACGGTACTTTCTTGGTATTAATTTTTTTACTATTTCCTTAAAATACTTTTTATGTACCAGAAAATATAAGACCAATATTGGGGTCAATACCAAACTTACAATCTTAGAAGCAACTAAGATTACTCCTCCTACTAGGCTTGATAAGGACTCACTGATTAAATCCTCTAGTTTTACAATATAATCCATTATAGCACCTTCAAATCCTTCAAAAACTGAAGGTAACCCGCCTAATGCTGAATAATAGCCAGTATACAAACTATCGATAAAAGCTGATAATTGCTCAACATAGCTAGGTAAATTGGCAATCAAAGTTCTCAGTGCATTTCCAGCATTTGGTATCACCTTTACTGCCAAGATTATAATCAATGCAGCTATCGATAGATAAACTATAAAAACACCAAAGGATCTTTTAATATTCTTCCTTTCGAGTAAATCGATTATTGGATTTAGAGCATAGGCAATTATAATTGAAGCAATTATGGTAGTAAAAATATCTGAAATGAATTGGTATCTTCTCAATAGCATGGTAAAGGAATATAGTAATATTACAGAGAATATAACTATAAGTATCTTTTTATTATTTATGACTAGCTTCTTGCCCTCTGAAACATGTTTATTTCCTATATTGATCAAATAATAGATTACTAAAGCCAATAGTATCATTATCAATACAAATATTGACTTGAGTACAAAATCAGGAATTTTAGATATTATCATACCATCACTCCAAATAAACTTATAGGCAGCAATAGCTGCCTTTAGTCCTCCTCGACATCGTGATTGTGCAAATCTTCATCGTTAAAATCCACATCTTCTAGCCCTTTAATTTTGACCTTGTTTTTCTTAGAATAATCTAAAAGAGCCGACTTTATTGCTTGCTCAGCCAATACTGAACAGTGTATCTTTACAGGTGGTAAACCATCTAGTGCTTCAACAACAGCTTTATTAGTGACTTCTAAAGCTTCATCTATAGTTTTACCTTTAACCAATTCAGTAGCCATGCTTGATGAAGCTATGGCAGAGCCACATCCAAAGGTCTTGAATTTTATATCTTCGATTATATTATCATTTATCTTCAAATACATCTTCATTATATCGCCACATTTAGCATTGCCCACTTCACCTATGCCATCTGCATCAGCTATCTCTCCTACATTTCTAGGATTCATAAAATGATCCATTACTTTTTCTGAATACATCCTAACTTGCCCCCTTAATATTTTCGTACAATGGTGACATCTTTCTCAATCTATCCACTATAGGAATTAGTTTCTCAACTACATAATCTACTTCTTCCTTGGTGTTGTATTCGTTTAAAGACAATCTCAAGGAACCATGTGCAATTTCATGGCTTAATCCTATGGCAATAAGTACATGTGAAGGATCCAATGCTCCAGATGTACAAGCAGATCCGCTTGAAGCTGCAATGCCATTCATATCTAACATCAAAAGTAGTGATTCCCCTTCAATAAATTCAAAAGAAAAATTCACATTGCCCGCTAATCTCTTGCTTCTATGTCCATTAAGCCTTATATAATCAAAATTGTCTTCAATCTTCTCAATTAGGTAATCCCTTAGAGATGTCAATTTTTCAATATGTTCATCAAGGTTCTCATAAGCTAGCTCAATTGCTTTTCCAGTTCCAACAATACCTGCTATATTCTCTGTGCCCGCTCTTTTACCTCTCTCTTGGCCACCACCAGCAATCAAACTATCCAATCTCACACCTTTTCTAATATATAAAGCTCCAACACCCTTAGGTCCAAAAAATTTGTGGGCTGATAAGGATAGGAGATCGATATTTAATTCATCTACATCAATTCTAATGCTTCCTATAGCTTGAACCGCATCTGTATGGAATAATATTTTGTGTTCTTTGGCTATTTGACCTATTTCTTTGATAGGTTGTATTGTACCGATTTCATTATTGGCAAACATTATACTTATCAATATAGTTGTTTCCTTAATTGCACTTTTTAAATCATCTAAACTGATAAGACCATCCTTATCAACATCTAAATAAGTAACTTCAAAGCCTTGCTTTTCTAAGTATTCACATGTATGAAGTACAGCATGATGCTCAATCTTGCTTGTTATTATATGATTACCCTTATTTCTATATTTATAAGCAGCGCCTTTTATAGCCCAATTGTCTGATTCTGAGCCTCCTCCAGTGAAATATATTTCACTTTTGTCAGCTCCTAGTGCCTTAGCTACCTGCTCTCTTGCTTTTTCTATAGCTACTTTTGAATTTGAACCTAAGGAATATACAGATGAAGGATTACCATAGTTTTCTGAGAAATATGGAAGCATTTCCTCTAATACTTCCTTTTTCACAGGTGTTGTTGCAGCATTATCCATATAAATGTATCTTGACATCTTGCTCCTCCTCTACTACTTTTTTTTCTGAATCATCTAACATATCTGCTAGTGTGATATTGTCTATAACTTCATCAATAGAATCCTTTATTTTAACAAGAACTAATTTAGTTGCACATAAATCTCCCCTAGAACAATCAATAGAAGGATCATCTCCTGCACAATCAGCTACAGCCATATCTCCTTCTAAGGACCTCAAAATCTCTCCAACGGTTATCTTGGAAGGCTCATCAGCTAATAAATAACCACCTTGAGCTCCTCTAACACTGACAATCAAACCATCCTTCCTAAGAGTAGAAAATAGTTGTTCCAAATAGGATTCTGACAAGCCATGTACTTCAGCAATATTATTCAATGGAATTGGCCCTTTACCATATTCTAAAGTCAACTGATACATTGCCATCAAACCATATCTTCCTTTAGTAGATATTCTCAATTTCTTCACCTCTCTTAAATACCAAGTAAACTACTAGGTTTTCTATTTTTAATTATAGTATATCCCAGTAAATTTGTCAAGATTCTTTCTTCAAAAAAATATGCGATACTCTACAAATGAGCATCGCATTTATCTTTCTATTAATCACAGCAGTTATTGTACTCCAATTGTGGTGGGAAGAAATTCTCAGGAAAATCTGCACATTCAAAGGCATCACATATATCTGTTGGTGAAAATTCCGTACATTCTGGTGGTTCTGGACAATAACCAAATGCTGGTATCAATAATTGGACTGTTCCAACTACTTTTACTACAACAAAGACTCCAACAGGAAAAGTGATTGTATCTCCAGTTTGTATTGGTGGTGTTAATACTGTGGATGCTGTTTCAACTACAATTCTAAAATCAAATTCATCCCTTGCATCAGGGATATATAAGATTATATCTTTGAATATATCAGGTAAATATTCTTCTGAAATTACATTACCGTTTGGACTTAATACATTATACGGTATTCTGACTGTAAATCTCACTCTTCTAAAATCTGGCTGCCCATCCAAATCAGTCACTACTAATGTATTTGGCACAATAAAACCTGGCCTAAATCTAATATGACCAAAGTTTTCATCATCTATACATACTTCAACATCTGTAAAGCACTCTCTTTGTTGACAACTAGCAAATACCTTATCAACTATTATACAATCAATATCTAAACATCCAATTGATTTTAATGCTCCTACATCGATCTTTGTGTTATCCACCATAATATTCACTCCTTATTTAATATTATCTTGCTTACTTTCATAATATGTATTAATAAATATAATGTGATGAAAATAAAGGAGGACTTTTTATGAATAATTCAAAGGATTTTTATCCAGACTCATCATTTGGAAATAGCTATAATGAGTATATAAAAAGAAAGTTCAACAAAGATGTCAAAGCTGACAATAATGGTAATAATGTTGAACCAAATGCAGAAGAAACTGAATTGAGTGATGAAAATAAAGCTGATTTAGATGATATTAAATCATTATTAAATCAGCTGTTAGAGAATCAAGAATCTATCCTTAAAAAATTAGATTATCTAAGAGATTCAAAGACAGATAGTAAATCTTCTTTTATAGATAGGATATTTAAAGGATGAATTTTCTTTTTTAGCAGTTAAAATAAATTAGGTTTTATCTCTTTATATTTCATATTACCGTTTATTTTATCAGCCAAATAAAACTGAGGAATTGAGATGTCATTTTCTTTAATCTTCTTTAGAATTAAATCCATATAGGATTTATGAAAAAATCTAATTGAATAACCACATCCAACTCTTAAAATACAAGGGGTAGCCATCAGTTGAAATAAATCCTTGCCCTCCTCTTGTAGTAGATTGAATATTAAAAATGCATGATTGCTAGATTTAAACACACACAGATAATACTTATTTATCATAAATAATCCCTCCTATATTAAAATATTATTCATTAGATAAATTGCTACATCTTATTTTCTATAGAGGGTTTTATTTAGTATATAAAAATAAAAGGAGATTAGGCTAAATGCCTAATCTCCTTATCTGCTTAATAAAAACATATTCCTATTGTCTTTGGTCCTAGATGAGCCCCTATTACTGGTCCTAAATCATCCAATGTGATGATGGCATTTGGAAATTTTTCTTCTAGTATGCCTTTGAATTTTGTAGCTTCATCCTCATTCAATATATGGCATACTCCTATTCTTTGAACATCCTCATTTATATAGGACAAAATAGTTGATAAAGCCTTGTTTCTACCTCTAACTTTTTCCAATAATTCCAGTTTCCCATCCCTTAGTTCAATTATTGGTTTGATATTTAAGAGATTTCCTATTGCGGACTGAAGGGAAGACATCCTACCACCTCTAGCTAGATACTCTAAAGTCCCAGGTGTAAGGAGTATTTTCATTTTTTTCTTTTTTTCTTCTATAAAACTTATAATTTCTTCTCCTGTCTTTCCTTCCTTTGCCATGTTGACAGCATCCTCAACCAAAAATCTCATGTTTGAAGCAGAACTCTCTGAGTCAATAATAGTAATCATTTTATCCTCTAACATATTCTTAGCTAATACTGCACTATTGTAGGTTCCACTGAGTTTAGAAGATATAAGGATTGCTATTATTTCATCATAACCATCCTCAAAGGCCTCTTTAAATACTTCATAGAATTCACCTGCAGATGGTTGTGATGTAGTTGGAAATAGGTCTGTCCTTGCCAATTTATTGAAAAATTCATCAAATTCTCCTTTGAAGCCTTCAACATATGATTCCCCATCAAAGACATATTTCAAAGGTACTAGAGAAACATTCTCCTTGATTACATAGTCTTTTTCAATATAAGAAGTACTGTCGGTTACAATTTTTATTTTACCCATATAATCCCTCCTTCATTTGAAATATCAAAAGCGGGATGGTACTATGCCCATCCCTCTATTATTATTACATAATTATACTTATTTGACAACTATATTATATATTTTCCCAGCTACAAATATCTCCTTTACAATTGTCTTTCCATCTATAAATTTCTTTATATTTTCATCTTGCAAAGCCTTTTCTCGAGCATAATCCTGACTACTGTCCGCATCTATCTCTATAGTTCCTCTGACCTTACCATTTACTTGAATAGGCATTTGTATTACCTTATCTTTGGTCTTTGACTCATCAAATGCAGGCCAAGAAGATTCGTGTAAATATCCTTCTAAGCCAATTTCTTGCCAAATCTCTTCTGTAATATGGGGAGCTACAGGATTTAAAAGAATCAAAAATGTCTGGAAATCCTTTTTTGTGATACTTCCATGATCATTGAATTCATTTGATAAGGTCATTAAAGCAGCTATACCAGTATTAAATTTCAATGTATCAAAGTCCTCTGTTACCTTTTTGATTGTCTTGTGAATATTTGATTCCAAATCCTTGGTATAATCAGAACCCTCTACTAAGATGTCCTGTAATCTCCATACCCTTTCTAAGAATCTTCTACATCCTTTAACACCATTTTCTGACCATGGAGCTGATTTTTCAAAATCTCCAATAAACATCTCATAGCTTCTTAAAGTATCTGCTCCAAAATCTCTGACTATATCATCAGGATTCACAACATTTCCTCTTGATTTGGACATCTTTTCATTGTTATCTCCAAGTATCATTCCATGGGATGTTCTCTTTTGATATGGCTCTGAAGTGTTGACTAATCCTAAATCATATAAGAATTTATGCCAAAACCTAGAATATAGTAAATGAAGTGTTGTATGTTCCATGCCACCATTATACCAATCTACATTCATCCAATAGTCTATGGCTTCTCTTGATGCGAATTCCTTATCATTATTAGGGTCTAGATATCTTAGGAAATACCAGGAGGAACCTGCCCAATTTGGCATTGTATCAGTCTCTCTATGAGCATGTTTACCACATTTAGGACATGTAGTATCTACCCATTCTTTTATATTAGCCAATGGAGATTCCCCTGTATCTGTTGGCTCATAGTTTTCTATATCTGGTAATAAAACAGGCAAGTCCGCTTCATCTACCGGTACCCAACCACATTCATCACAGCTGATTAGAGGGATTGGTTCTCCCCAATATCTTTGTCTTGAGAATACCCAGTCTCTCAGTTTGTAATTGGTCTTCTTCTCACCTAAACCTCTCTCTTCAAAGTATTTAGAGATGGTTTCTATAGCCTCTTTTACCTCTAATCCATTGATAAAACCAGAATTGACAACTATTCCGTCTTCTGTATCTGTATATGGCGCTTTTTCAACATCCCCACCCTTGATGACTTCAATAATAGGCAAACCATATTTATTAGCAAATTCCCAGTCCCTTTCGTCATGCCCTGGTACTGCCATAATAGCTCCTGTTCCATAAGACATCAATACATAATCTGAAATCCAAATTGGTATCTCCTTACCTGTTGCTGGATTGATGGCTCTAATTCCGTCTATTTCAACACCAGTTTTTTCTTTAGAGAGTTCTGTTCGTTCAAAATCAGATTTTTTACCGACTATTGCTCTATAGTTTAATAATTCGTCATAATTGTTTATATCCTCTTTATATTTGTCAATCAAAGGATGCTCTGCTGCTATTACCATATAGCTTGAACCAAATATGGTATCTGGTCTTGTGGTGAAGACTCTCAACTTGTCTGGTTTACCTGCAACTTGAAAATCTATATCCATCCCATGAGATCTACCTATCCAATTCTTTTGTTGAAGGTTTACTCTTTCAATAAAGTCTACATCATCA
>CAZZCQ010000015.1:0-11208 GCA_964652285.1 uncultured Tissierella sp. | reverse complement strand
TTAATTCTTATAAGGAAACTACAAACAAGTTGGAAAACTCCATACAATTATTGAATCCTACTTTATCATTAGATAGAGGCAATGGTATATTAATTGATAAGAATGGTTTCTTGATAAAATCAGTAGAGGAGATTTCAATTGATGATATTGTAGATATCATGATGAAGGATGGTAGAATTACCAGCTTAGTAAAGAATATCTCAAAAGGAGAGGGATATGATGGAGATAAGTAAGTTATCATATGAGGATGCTGTAAAAGAGTTGGAAGATATAATATCTTATTTGGAGAAGGAAGATTATTCATTAGATGAAGCAATGGAAAAGTTCAAGTCAGGCATCGATTTATATAAGCATTGTAATAAGCTATTATCTAAGGCAGAAGGAGAGGTCAAAATACTTTTAGATGATAAGGAACAGGTTTTTGAGGAGCTTGATTTAATCAGGGAGGAAGATGGTGAATACTAAAGAAGTAATTGATGAAACAATATATATCATTGATAAGGCCTTAGATGAGTTTCTGGATTCACAAAGTACATATCAAGAGCAAATATATAAATCTATAAGATATAGTTTATTTAGTGGTGGCAAGAGGCTTAGACCGATTATTGCAATTAAGACCTTTGAGATGTTCAGTGATGAAATAGATAGAATGTTACCATATGCCTGTGGACTTGAAATGATACATACATATTCCCTTATACATGATGATTTACCAGCCATGGATGATGATGATTTTAGAAGGGGTAAACCAACAAACCATATAGTATTTGGTGAGGCTTTAGCTATATTATCTGGGGATGGACTGCTGAATTTAGCCTTTGAAATAATGTTAAATGATTTATTGAACAATTCAAAGTCATTGGATGACTATAGAAGGAATGCACATGCTTTATACGAAATATCTAGCTATGCTGGCATAGAAGGTATGATTGGTGGTCAGGTTGTAGATTTGTTTTCTACCGTTGATGAGATGGATAGTAATAGACTCAGATTCATGTATGAAAAGAAGACTGGAGCTCTTTTCCAAGCAGCTTCTGTCCTTGGTGCAATCTTGGGTGGAGCTAGTGATGAGGAAGTAGAGATACTAAGAGAGTATTCTCTATACTTAGGATTGGCCTATCAGATACAAGATGATATTTTGGATATAGAAAAGGATAAGGGTATTAAAAAATTGACCCATATATCCTTCTACGATATTGAAAAATCAAAAGAGGATATGGTAAGATACTCCAATAAGGCATTTGAATTATTGGATAGACTAGATGGTAGGGACACAAAGTTTTTAAGGGAACTAACAAATTTATTGATACATAGAAACAAGTAGAGCTAGAATCTAAGATTCCTCGCTTGCTCGGAATGACAGTATAATGTACAGGATGATAGTTAAATACTTGTTCGATAAACTAGAAAAATGCCTATATTTTGATAAAGGAGTTTTTATGAAGAAAAGAGCAGATATTGTCTTGTTTGAAAAAGGTCTAGTGGATTCTAGAGAGAAGGCCAAAAGGATAATCATGGAGGGAACTGTTTTCATTGAGAATACCAGGATTTCTAAACCTGGAGATAAAATAGATGAAGAATCTAATATCTATATAAGGGACAATCCAATTAAATTTGTAAGCAGAGGTGGCCTGAAGCTGGAGAAGGCTATAGAAGAATTTGGATTGAATTTAGAAAATCTAGTCGCCATGGATATTGGTGCTTCGACTGGTGGATTCACTGATTGTATGCTCAAAGAAGGTGCCTCAAAGGTCTATGCTGTAGATGTTGGATATGGACAGCTAGACTGGTCCCTAAGGCAAGATACAAGGGTAATAGTCATGGAGAGAAGGAATATTAGAAATATTACTAGGGAAGATATAGAGGATGAATTGGACTTCGTATCCATTGATGTATCTTTTATCTCTTTAAAATTAGTATTGCCAGTTGCTAAATCTCTTATGAAGAATAAAGGAGAGATTGTTGCCTTGATAAAACCACAATTTGAAGCTGGTAGAGATAGAGTAGGGAAGAAGGGTATAGTTAGAGAAAAAGAGACTCATATTGATGTAATAAGGACCATAGTGGATTATTTATGTGAAATTGGATTGGGACCAATAAATCTATCCTTTTCCCCAATTACTGGAGCAAAGGGTAATATTGAGTTTTTGATCCATGGAATAAATAATGGTGACTGTTTGGTAGATGATGAGAAGATTTGCAATATAGTAGATAAAGCACACAGATGTTTATGAGCTCAATGAAAAAGTGTTGTTCTGTCATCCCGAGCTTTAGCGAGGGATCTTAAGTGTTTTAGTAGATTTTCCTGTGGAGGTATGAATATGCTTCTTGAATTTAGCATTAAGAATTTTGCAATCATAGACGATTTAAAAATTAAATTTTCTAATGGATTAAATGTACTTACTGGAGAGACAGGTTCTGGTAAATCCATCATAATTGAAGCATTGGGTATTGTCTTGGGTGGGAGAGGTAGCAAGGAATTAATCCGTACTGGAAAGGATAGAGCTATTCTCCAAGCCATATTTGTATTGGAAGATAAAGAGTATATTAAGTCAATTCTAGATGGGTATGGTATTGTTGTTGAAGAGGACAAGCTTTTGATTATAACAAGGGAAATCCCAAGCGATTCCCCTAGTATATCTCGGATTAATGATAAAGTAGTTACATTATCTATCCTTAATAAGATAAGTCATAATTTGGTTGATATTTTTGCTCAAGATGAGCATCAATCCCTATTAAACACTGGGAATCATAGGTTGATAATCGATTCCTTCGGTGGTGCCAATCATAGAAATCTAATGTCAAAAATCAAGTCATTATACCAGGAATACATTAAGGGAAAAAATCTTTTGGATGGTATGAATTTAGATATTATGGAAAGGGAGAGATTAATAGATCTCAATAGATTTCAATTAGGTGAGATAAATAATGCCAAATTGACTGCTTATGATGACGAAGATATTGAAAATGATTTCAAGAAACATTCAAATATTGTGAATATAATAGAGGGTATCAATGAAATTGTAGAATCCTTTAATAATGATAATTATGGTAGTGCATCACTACTTGATTATGTCAATCGAAATATATCCATCCTCAATAGTCTAATTGAATATGATAATGAACTGATAGACTATCTAAATAGATTTAAGGATATTAATTTTGAGCTACAGGATTTGCGTAGTGAGTTTACAAATTATATGGATAGCATTCAATTTGATGAAGAAAGATTGAATGCTTTGACGGAAAGATTAGATACTGTAAATAAGCTAAAGAAGAAATATGGTGGCTCGGTAAATAGGATTCTTGAATATAGAGATTCGATTGAGAGGTCCTTGGAAAAATTATTAAATTATGAGGAAGAGATTAAAATCCTTGCTAAGAGGATTGAAGATTATGAGATTCAACTGTATACCCTATCTAGAGATCTTAGCAAGAGCAGAAAATCTATTGGATTGAAGTTAGAGAAGAGTATATCACTAGAGCTAAATGAGCTTAACATGAAAAATGTTAATCTAAAGGTGGACATAAAAGATAAAAAGACCTTATCTGCTGATGGAATCGATAACATAGAATTTTTGATATCAACTAATATTGGTGAGGATTTGAAATCTATGTCAAAGATTGCTTCTGGTGGTGAAATGTCTAGAATTATGCTGGGCTTTAAGAGTATCTTGGCTGAATATGATGGAATTCCAACTTTGATATTTGATGAGATTGACTCAGGAATTGGAGGAAGAACAGCTCAAGTTGTTGGGCAGAAGATATATAAGATTTCAAAAAATAGACAAGTTATATCGGTATCACATCTAGCCCAGATAGCAGCTATTGCTGACAGCCAGTACTCCATATATAAGGAAGTTAAAGATGGAAAGATAGCTACTAATATAAAAGAGCTTGATGAATCAGATAGGATACATGAACTGGCAAAGATTATGGGTGGTGTAGATCTCACTGAAACAACCATTGAACATGCCAAAGAGATGCTTGAAATGGCAAGAAAATACAAAAACGGAAAATCATGACACTGACAATAAAAATCATCATAGTTTGATTATTAAAAACGAGGTAAACGCACTATGGAAATCCATAGTGTTTTTTATTTATAAGTAAATTTTAAAAAATACTTAGTAAAGTTTATTTTTTATAATATTTTTTTGGAATTTAGATATTAAAATAACATTTATTAAAATATTTTATAGAATAAATACACATTAAAAAGGCTAAATTATAATTGAATCAAAATATAAATTTGGAGGTGAGTTTCAAATAAATTGGGAGAGTGATTAATTGGATAAATTAAAATTAAGAAAAAAAATCTTTAGTATATCTATTCTATTGGCAATATGCATCTTAGCATTTTCTTTTCAATATAGTGAGATTTTATTTTATCCTGAAGATCTAAATATAATTAAAGGTGAGAATAAAAACTTAGATATATCTTTCCCTTTTTCTTTAGATTATAATGATGAAGAATCAATTGTACAGACCATATACAATGAGGGTTCAAAATCTTATAGTATTAATGGTGTTGAAACAGGTGAAAGCCAGTTTAAATTAAAATTGTTCGGTCTTCCTGTAAAAGAAGTAAATTTAAATGTTATAGATAGACCAAATCTAATTCCTGGTGGCAATGCTATTGGTGTTAGATTGAATACTAGAGGTGTTTTAGTAGTTGCAATTACGGATGTAATAGATATAAATGGTAATAGGTCTAGTCCAGCTAAGGATGCAGGACTGAAAATAGGAGATAGTATAATTGCGATTAATGATGAAAAAGTCATTAATGCTGAGCAAGTTGTAGAAATTTTAAATAGAATTAAAGATGAGGAAATAAGTATTAGAATTTTAAGGAATAATGTAGAGTTTGAAACTGAGACAAAATCAGTTCAATGTCTACAGGATAATTCATATAGACTTGGTATATGGGTGAGAGATAAGACAACAGGTATCGGTACTCTTACCTATATCAATCCTTCAAATGAGTCATTTGGTGCTTTGGGCCATGGCATCACTGATATTGATACAGCCGAGCTTTTAACTGTAGAAGATGGCCTGATAATGGATGCTAAGGTATCAGATATTACAGAAGGGAAGAAAGGTGTTCCTGGGGAAATAAAAGGTGTCTTTTATCGAACTGATAAAGTAATTGGAGAAATTAAAATAAATGATGAATTTGGGATATATGGAAATCTAAATAAGGATTATTTAGAGAAAAGTGATGCAAAATCCATCCCAATAGGATTTAGAGAGGAAGTAAAAGAAGGTAAAGCTTATATTTTGACAACTATTGAAGAAGATAAAATTGAAAAATTTGAGATAAATATTGAAAAGATTGAAAAACATGATCAAGCTAATGCAAAGAGTATGGTCATTAGAATAACTGATAGTGATTTATTAGCTAAAACCGGTGGGATCGTGCAAGGGATGAGTGGGAGTCCTATCATACAAGATGATAAACTGATAGGTGCAGTGACCCATGTATTTATCAATGATCCAACTAAAGGATATGGTCTATTTATTGAATGGATGCTGGAGCAGGATGGTAAACTATAAGTAGTAGGATAATAAACTGTTGACAAAAATTTTGTCAGCAGTTTATTTAAAATAAAAAATATTCAAAATAAAGAAGGAGTTTTTACTTTTGTGTCGAATATTTTATTAATATATATAAAGGGGGATAACATCTATGAAAAAAGCAAAAGTAGTTGTAGCAGATGATAATCGGGAGTTTAGTAAAATTATTTCACAATTTATTTCTACACAGGAAGAGTTTGAAGTTGTTGGTATTGCAAAGGATGGTATAGAGACCTTAAGAATAATCGATAAAGAAAGGCCTGATATACTTATATTAGACATAATTATGCCACAATTAGATGGACTAGGGGTACTAGAGAGATTAAATCAAGCAGAGAGCGATTATTTTCCTAAGATTGTGGTACTTTCAGCCGTCGGTCAAGATTCTATAACCCAAAAGGCAATAGCATTAGGCGCATCCTACTACATGGTTAAACCTTTTGATTTCAATATTTTTATTGATAGATTAAGACAAATAGCGGGAATAGACAATAATGACAGTGCTGATAATCAATTCTATATTGTAAGAGAAGAAGATAACAATATGAGGGAAAGAGATTTAGAAACTAAAATTACCAAAATCATTCAAGAGTTAGGAATACCAGCGCATATCAAAGGATATTTATATATTAGGGAAGCTATATCAATGGTAATTGATGATATGGATTACTTAGGTGCTGTCACAAAAGAACTATACCCAGCTGTAGCAGCTAAATTCAATACAACTCCCAGTCGAGTTGAAAGAGCTATCCGCCATGCCATTGAGGTTGCATGGAATAGGGGTAAAATAGAGACTTTAGATAAGCTATTTGGTTATACTGTCAGCAACACCAAAGGCAAACCAACTAATAGTGAATTTATTGCTTTAATAGCTGATAAACTCAGGTTGGAAGAAGAATGTCATAATATTTATGCTTAACATTGGTTATAATATTAGGGGAAAACTTTCAAATTTTTTTTGAAGGTTTTTCTCTTGATATTAATGTGTTATAATAGGAATACGATATTTTCTTAGTTCTACGATAATAAATAAGTGGAGGTCTTTCCCATGATTTATCAAGAAAAAACAATGAAGTCTGAAAAAATCTATGAAGGAAAAATTTTGAATCTAAGAGTTGATACAATAGAATTGCCCGACAAAAAGTATTCAAAAAGAGAGATTATTGAACACCCTGGTGGAGTTGCTATAATAGCTATTGACAAGGACAAGAACCTAGTAATGATTAAACAGTATAGAAAAGCAGTAGAGGAGTTTATATGGGAAATTCCAGCTGGAAGATTGGAAGTAAACGAAGAGCCTAGAGAAACAGCAATAAGGGAATTGAAGGAAGAAACAGGATATGAAGCAAAGAAGATGACCTATATTACTGAGTTCTATACGACTCCTGGCTATTGTAGTGAAAAGATTTATCTTTTTCTTGCGGAGGACTTAATTGAAGGTGAACCGTGTCCTGACTTAGGAGAGAATATAGAAATGAGTAATATATCCATTGATAATCTGTTGAAGATGGCTACTAGAGGAGAGATAGTTGATAGTAAGACAATAGCTGCAATATATATTGCTGAAAGGTATTTACAAGAAAAGTAATCAAGTTATAAAGTTCGCTTTGTATGCATAGAATTTAGAAAGGCTTGTATACAAGGAGGAGTTAATCTTGTTTTTAAATAGGATTATTAAGATACTAATAAGGCATCTACAAAACTATTTTACTTATTATCTCATTTTAACTATTATTTTGATAGTAAGTATAATTCTCGGATCACTAATCATGGATTTATTTGATTCTTCTACAAAGATTTTCATTATTAGATTCTCAAATTCTTATTATAAGATAGCATTTTTGGATAATTACCAAGAGTATTCAGTTCTCAGGGCATCTATTAGCTCTAAAATTTTTTTAATTATTTTTGTATTGTTATCAGGTGTTTTAAATATTAGCATTTTTATTGTGCCAATTATTATATTGATTAAGGGTAGTTCACTAGGATTTACAGTAGGATTTCTAGTGAGTAATCTTGGGAGTAAAGGTTTTCTAGTTTCTATCGGTGGTATATATGTACAGAATGTATTTATTTTGAGTGGATTAATTGGATTAGGTGCTATATCCATGTCTATGACAGATAGATACAGAAATACCATTGGTTCATCAAGACTTAGATTTCATAATAGGAACTTCAATGAGAATTTATTTTTAGCGGGGGTATATTCACTGATAATAATACTTGGTTCATTAATTGAGGGCTATTTGTCACCAATATTTTTAAGCTTAACATTGGATTTTTTCATATAGAGATTTTTCTAAAAAGAGGAGAAGTAAAAATGCAAGAGATGATTATAGAGAATTATTTGTATTATATTAAAGATGAAAAGAAGTTATCTGACAATACTGTAGATGCTTACATAAGGGATATATCTCAGTTTAGTGATTATCTAAAGGATAAGGGGAAATACAATCTATTGAATACAAACAAGACTGTAATTATAACATATCTATCATATTTACAGAAAGATGGGAAATCAATATCCACTATATCCAGGAATCTATCTTCCATAAGATGTTTGTATCAGTATCTATTAAACAAGAATCTGATAATTGAAGACCCTACTTTCAATTTAAAATCTCCTCAAAGTGAAAGAAAAATTCCTAATATTTTAAGTAAAGATGAAATAAATTTATTGATGTCACAAGCTAAGATTGATACGAAAAAAGGTATTAGGGATAGAGCAATGTTAGAATTGATGTATTATAATGGTCTTAGGGTTAGTGAAGTAATTGACTTGAATGTTGTAGACTTAGATATGGATTCTGGACTAATAAAGCTATGGAAAGATAATAATAATAGGGTAATACCATTGAATGAGAAGACTTTTAAAACCATTGTTGATTATTTGGAACAATATAGGACAAACTATGCTGAGGATGAACCTTTATTTACAAATCTAAACGGTTTAAGGCTGACCAGACAAGGAGTATGGAAGATATTTAAACAATATAACAAGATGGCTGGTTTAGATGATGACATAACTCCACATACTTTACGACATTCTTTTGCTATACATATGTTAAATAAGGGTACTAGTTTGACTAAGTTACAAAAGTTGATGGGATATGGTGATTTATCAGCAATTCAGAATTATATGTATTTAGCAAATGAATAAATATTTGGAGGTATAGAATGGATTATGAAAATATGATAAAAGAAAGTGCTGAATATTTGAAGGCCAAGGGGATTAAAAGGCCAAGAATCGGTATAATATTGGGTTCTGGCTTAGGTGACTTAGCTAATTCTCTTGAGGACTCAATTAGTATAGATTATGAAGATATACCTAACTTTCCTATCTCTACAGTTGAAGGTCATGCTGGTAGATTGGTCTTTGGGGTTTTAGAAGGTGCTGACCTTGTAGTTATGCAAGGAAGATTTCATTATTATGAGGGATATCATATTCACGATGTTGTTTTCCCTATAAGGGTTATGATAGAAATAGGTATTGAGAATCTCATAGTAACAAATGCTGCAGGAGGCATAAATAAATCATTTGATGTAGGGGATTTAATGCTTATTAAAGATCATATTAACTTTGCAGGTGTGAATCCATTGGTGGGTAAAAACTTAGATGATAGGGGTCCTAGATTCCTTGATATGACATTTGCCTATAGTAGAGAATTGTTAGAAAAGGCTAGAAAGGCTGCAAGTACTTTGGATTTAGATATAAAAGAGGGTGTGTATATGTGGTTCTCCGGACCGACATATGAGACACCTGCAGAAGTGAGACTGGCATCAATTGTAGGTGCGGATGCAGTAGGGATGTCAACTGTGCCTGAGGTTATCGTAGCTAATCACGAAGGAATAAAGGTAGTAGGAATCTCCTGTATTACAAATATGGCATCAGGTATATTAGATAAAGCTTTAAATCATGACGAAGTTGTGGAAACATCTATAAAGGTCAAAGGAAAGTTTGAAAGCTATGTTAGAGAGATTATTAAGTATATCTAGGAGTGTTATTAATGAGAATGTATGACATAATTAAGAAGAAGCGTGATGGATATGAATTAAGTGAAGAGGAAATAGACTATTGTATAAGTGCTTATACCAATGGAGATATTCCCGACTATCAAATGTCTGCTCTCTTGATGACTATCTATCTCAATAAGATGAATGACAAAGAAACACTATATCTTACAAGATCCATGATAAATTCAGGAGAAACTGTGGATTTATCGAATATAGATGGAATAAAGGTTGATAAACACTCTACAGGTGGTGTAGGAGATAGTATAACATTAATACTAGGACCAATGGTTGCTTCATGCGGGGTCCCATTTGTAAAGATGTCTGGTAGAGGACTAGGGCATACTGGTGGTACCCTGGATAAATTAGAATCCATTAAGGGCTTTAATGTAAATTTGACAAAAGAGGTATTTGAAAGAAATGTAAATAAGATTGGTATTGCAATTGCTAGTCAAACTGCAAATATAACTCCAGCTGACAAGAAATTATATGCTTTAAGAGATGTCACCGCTACTATAGATAATATGTCTTTGATTGCTAGTAGTATTATGAGTAAAAAGTTAGCAATTGAATCTAATGGTATTATTCTCGATGTTAAGGTGGGTAGTGGCGCCTTTATGAAATCTCTAGAAGATGCTAGAAAACTAGCAAATGAAATGGTCAAACTTGGGAAGAATTATGGGCGTGAAACTATTGCTCTATTAACCAATATGAATCAACCATTAGGTAGAGCTGTGGGTAATGCCTTGGAAGTAAAGGAAGCTATAGAGACCTTAAGAGGAAATGGTCCAAATGATTTATTTGAACTTTCTTTAGTCTTGGCCTCCAAGTTATTGGTGATGTCTAAAAAGGTATTAGATGAAAAAGAGGCTATGGGAATCTTGTTGGATTCAGTCTATTCAGGAAAAGCTTATGATAAGTTCTTGGAATTTGTTGACTTGCAAAATGGAGATATTTCCACGGTTGAAGATACTAGTTTATTGCCAACTGCAAAGTATATTTTAGAGGTTAAGAGCAAAGAAGAAGGATATATTAAAAGGATTGATGCAGAAGAAATTGGTAGATGTTCTCTGATACTAGGTGCGGGCAGAGAAACCTTAGATAGTCAATTGGACTTTAGTGCAGGGCTTGTTTTAAATAGAAAAGTAGATGATTATGTCAATATTGGGGATACTATCTGCTATATTCATTCCAATGACTTAGAAAAGGGGCAAGCTGTAAAAAATATGATACTAGAAATTTATGAAATAGGAGAGAAGAATCCAGAAAATCAAGCCTTAATCTTAGATGAAATTCATGGTTAATTTTTTAAAAAATAGAATATAAATGAATAGATTGGATAATATAATTACAAATATAGAATTGGAGGCCTTATATTGATGAAGAGACTAATATCTATTTTGTTAATAATTATATTATCCTTTAATATTTCTATAGCCTATGGAGATACAACTTTTACAGCTAAATCCTATCTTCTAATGGATTTTAACTCTGGAGAAATAATATTGGCAAATAAGGAGCATGAAAGACTACCACCAGCTAGTGTTACTAAGATAATGACCCTGTTAATAGTTATGGAATATATTGATAATGGAACTCTTAGTTTAGATGATAGAGTAA
>CAZZCQ010000014.1:8880-11277 GCA_964652285.1 uncultured Tissierella sp. | reverse complement strand
AGCAAATGGAAGATGGAGAATTTGAAGAAGTAGAAGTAGATGAAGTAGATGTAGGAGATATCTTATTAGTTAAAACAGGAGCTAAAGTTCCAGTAGATGGAACAGTCATAACAGGGGAAGGGCATATAAACGAAGCAAGTATAACAGGAGAAGCAGTACCAGTAGGTAAGAAGAAAGATTCACAGGTTTATGCAGGAACGATATTAGAAAATGGTACAATCCAAATCCTAGCAGATAGAGTAGGGGAAGACACAACATTTGGTAAAATCATAGAATTAGTAGAGGAAGCTCAAGAATTGGAGTACCAGTTTCAAATGTAGCAGGTATTGGCAATGGAGCAAGACATGGAGTATTATTAAAAGGTAGTGAAGTAATAAGTGATTTTTCTAGATTGGATACAATGGTATTCGATAAGACAGGGACATTGACAATCGGAAATCCACAGGTAGCAGAAAAGGAGATATACACGGAAGATGAGAATCAAGTATTAGCATATTTAGTCAGTGTAGAAAGAGAGTCCGACCATCCACTAGCAAAAGCAGTAGTAGAATATATAGGAGAAACAAATACCTATACAGTAGATAAAACAGATGTGGTAAAGGGTGGAGGTATAGTAGCTCAAGTAGATGGACACAGAGTAGCAGTGGGTAATGTGGCACTAATGGAACAAGAAAATGTTGAATTAAACGAAAAGGTAAAAGCAGATATAGCTGGATTTGAGAAAAAAGGAAACTCCCTAGTATTAACATCTATAGATAGAGAGTTGCAAGTACTAATGGGAATCAGAGACCAAATACGCCTAGGCGTAAAAGAAGATTTACAAAGATTAAAGAGATTAGGAGTAAAAAACCTAGTGGTGTTATCAGGGGATAATCAGGGAACAGTAGATTTAGTAGCAGAAGAGCTAGGCTTGACAGAAGCACATGGCCACATGTTACCAGAGGACAAATCAGCATATATCAAAGAACTACAAGCTAAAGGTCAAATAGTAGCATTCGTAGGAGATGGTGTAAATGACAGTCCTTCACTAGCTCTAGCACAAATAGGAATTGCTATGGGAAGTGGAACAGATGTAGCTATAGAAACATCAGATGTAGTATTAATGAACTCAGATTTCAGCAGATTGCCACATGCACTTGGTCTAACAAAAGCGACAGCAAATAATATGCGTCAAAACATCATAATAGCAGTAGGAGTAGTATTAGTTCTACTAGCCAGTATATTCTTCAGTGATTGGATGAACATGTCAATAGGAATGTTAGTGCACGAAACAAGTATATTAGTAGTAATATTAAATGGAATGAGACTACTAGGTTATAAATTAAGATATTAAAAATGAAAATCTTCATATAGGTCAATTTAAAACAAATACAATTAGTGTATAATATAGATAATAGAAAATTAAAGGAGAGATAATATGCAAAAAGCAACTCTGCAATTAGAAACATTGACTTGTCCATCATGTATGCTAAAGATTGAGGGTGCAGTAGGTTCATTAGATGGTGTAGACAAAGAAAGTTTAAAGGTATCATTTAACTCTAGTAAGGTAAAAGTGGATTTTGATGATGAAAAACTATCGGTAGAAGATATCGAAAATGCAATTGACAAACTAGGATATGAGGTAAAGAAATCGACAGTTAAGCCTGCATGAACTAAGCGACCCCCATGTACTAGAATATATTTTAGCTATGAGGGTCCAAATTTAGATTTTGAATAAATAATATATTGGGTATCATAGCATTTACAGACCTTATAACCAATTCTAATACAGAATTAATAATCATTATAAAAGGGTGAGAGATATATGCAATGCAGTTGTTTTGATAACCATGGTAAAAATTGTATTGAGATAGTCCCTATATTTAGCAATTTAACCCAAAAAGAGATGTTAGAAATTGCAGCAATTACTAGGGACAAGACCTTTGAAAAAGGTGAAATGGTATATATTGCAGGAGATGAAGGTGAAAAGCTATATGTTATCCATAAAGGAAAGGTCAAAATAATAAGATTTACTGAATCAGGTAAAGAACAAGTTATAAGAGTATTAGGACCTGGTGAATTTATGGGAGAACTTTCATTGTTTTCTTCTCAACCAATGCAGGATTATGGTGAAGTCATAGAGAAAGCAAATATGTGTGTTATTGATGGAAAGAGATTAAAAGAGCTTATGGGAAAATACCCTTCCATTGCTTTTAAGGTTATGGAAGAATTAAGTAAAAGACTTGATAAGGCAGAAACACTTATTGAAAATATCAATCATTATTCTGTAGAAAAAAGAATAGCAAATGCACTATTTGAATTATCCGATGAAAAAGGAATTATTAATTTAGAGATGAGTAAAAAAGATTTAGCATCTAATATGGGTATGAGCCAAGAAACTTTAAGTAGAAAATTGTC
>CAZZCQ010000014.1:0-8870 GCA_964652285.1 uncultured Tissierella sp. | reverse complement strand
GAAATGGGAATTATAGAATTAATAGGACATAGAAAGATAGTCATATTAAATGTAGATGCATTGGGGGATATCCAATGAATGTTTAGTCAATATTTGGGTATAAGAATATCATATTACGAGAAAAATTAAGGAGGTAAATATATGAGCTTTAAGATGACTGATAAAGTAACATGGGTAGGAAAGATAGACTGGGAATTGAGAAGATTTCATGGGGATGAGTATTCAACTGATAGAGGGTCCTCATATAATTCTTATTTAATTAGAGATGAAAAGACAGTACTTATTGATACTGTATGGAAACCATTTGCAGAGGAGTATATTAAGAAGCTAAAGGAAGAAATAGATCTAAATAAGATAGATTATATAATTGCTCAACATTCTGAAATAGACCATAGTGGAGCTCTTCCATTGTTGCTGAAAGAGATTCCAAATACCCCTATTTATTGCACAAGCAATGGTGCTAAAATCCTAAAAGGTCATTTTCACGAGGATTGGAATTTCGTAGAAGTAAAAACTGGGGATACATTAAACATTGGGGAATCAACTTTAACATTTGTTGAAGCTAGAATGCTACATTGGCCAGATTCTATGATGACATATATGGATAGTGATGCTATATTGTTTAGTAATGATGCCTTTGGTCAACATTATGCTTCAGACCTGATGTACAATGATTTAGTTGATCAATGTGAATTATTTGAAGAGGCTATTAAATACTATGCCAATATACTAACACCATTTAGTCAGTTAGTAACTATGAAAATTAATGAAGTATTAGGCTTTCAGCTTCCTTTGAATATGGTTGCTACTAGTCATGGTATTATATGGAGAGATAATCCAGCACAGATAGTAGAAAAGTATTTAGAATGGGCAGATGCCTATCAAGAGAATCAAATTACTTTAGTATATGATACCATGTGGGACGCAACAAAGAGAATGGCAGAGGCTATAGCTGCTGGTATTAAATCCGTAGATGATACAGTCACAGTTAAACTTTACAATGCAGCTCACACTGATAAGAATGATATAATCACTCAATTATTTAAATCAAAGGGTATATTATTTGGCTCATCTACAGTTAATAAGGGTATAATGAATGCAACTGGTGGATTATTAGAGATGATCAAAGGAATAGGCTTCAAAAAGAAAAAGGCAGCTGCATTTGGTTCCTATGGTTGGTCAGGAGAATCCGTAAAGATTATCGAAGAAAAGCTTAAAGATGCTAAACTAGAATTATTAGAGGGGGGACCATTGGTCCTATGGAATCCAGATGATGAAGCTATCCAAGAGTGCTTTGATTTTGGAGTAAGATTTGCAGAACAATTTAAAAAATGAGATATAAGAGAAAAGACCAGAGGGATCTGGTCTTTTTTAGTGCCACAAGATAAGCTATAATATTATTGTAAGATTATTAGAACAAGTGAGTCTTATATATAAGGAGGTGATTATGTGACAGAGTTCGAAGAAATTTATAATAGATACTTTAAAGATGTGTATCTATTTTTGTATAGACTATCTGGAGATAAATATATAGCAGAAGATATAACATCTGAAACCTTCTTAAAGGCAATAAAATCCATAGATGGCTTTAGAGGGGATAGTGATATACGCACATGGTTATGTCAGATAGGTAAAAATACCTACTACTCCTACTTGAGAAAGAATAAAGAAAGCCTTGATTTTAAAGAGGATATTGAAGATAAGGATAGTCTTAGTATAGAGACTAGCCTAGTCTCTGAAGAAGAATCCTTGGCAATTCATAAAATTATACATGAACTCAAAGAACCATATAAAGAAATATTTTCACTAAGGGTCTTTGGAGAGTTAAGTTTTAAAGAGATTGCACAAATATTTGGTAAAACAGATAATTGGGCTTGTGTCACTTATCACCGAGCTAGAAAGGAAATTAGAGAAAAGATGGAGGAATGAAAATGAAAACATCCTGTAATGTAATCAAAGATATTCTACCCTTATATGTAGAAGGCTTAGCAAGTGAAGATACTAGAAAAATAGTAGAAGACCATATTGATGAATGCGGTGATTGTAAAAAAGAACTCGAGGAAATGAAATCATCGACTATTCCACCTATGGATGTAGATACTCAACCTATAGAAAGAGTAAGAGATAAATTGAGAAAGAAAAATTCTCAAACTATAATCCTTACGACCATCATTACTACTTTAGTAATTGTTATAGTAATAATTGCCTATTTGACTTCACCTGATTATCTCAACCTTCCAGAAACTGTGTCAATAGTAGGAAATTCCGAAGGGGCACTAATGGCCTCTTTTGATGATAGGGTTACTGGATATGAAATAATGGAGTATACCACAGATTTTGGATATTCCTATGATATAACAACATGGGACAGCATTTGGGGTAAAATCTTTTCTAGAAATGGAGTAGAGAGTGTAGTCTTAAACCCGGATGGTCAACATGTGGACTCTGTTTACTATTATTATACTGTCAGTGGTTGGTCTAATTCATTAATATATGGTAGAGACCAGAACCCAGGTGGTGGAATTATGAATTTGCCTAGGCTGGCCTTAGCTTATTATCTGCTAATAGCAGTAGGCTTAATAGTAATATCTTTGATATCTATGAGAATATTTTCCAAGAATATTAAAGTTAAGGAAAGAATTAAGAAGATTATTTACCTGCCAATAGCATATATTATTGGTCATATTCTCATTAAAGGATTTACAACTTCCACATATTCCATGCAAAGAGATTTTTTAACTATCATCCTTGTTATGATTGGAATATATGTGGTAATGCTAGGTGTAGATAAGCTATATAAAGAAAGATTTTAGTGGAATGCTAAAAACACTTTATCATAAATAGTAATAGCCAAATAATAATTTATTTATTAAACGAATATCTTAGCAAAAATCCTGTCTTTAATAGTGAAAGGGATACTTTTAGGGGAAGGAGGAGCATATGGAAGACTTGAAAATAATAAATCTATACTGGTCTCGTGATGAAGCAGCTATTTCAGAGACTAATAAAAAGTATGGTGGTATGTTGCATGGTATTGCATTTAATATTTTAACAAATCATGAAGATAGTGAGGAATGTGTTAGTGATACATACAAGAAGGCATGGATTACTATACCGCCACAAAAACCAAGATATCTTGCTGCATATTTAGGACGTATTGTGCGAAATCTTTCATTTAATCTTTGGAATAAAAATAGAGCACAAAAGCGTTATGATGGCATAGAGCTTATCCTATCAGAGTTATCCGATAGTATTCCTTCTACAAATACTGTAGAACAGGAAATAGAAATAAAAGAACTTTCGGAGACTATTGTTAATTGGCTAAATGGATTACCACAAGATGAGCGGGTACTATTTTTACGCAGATATTGGTTTGGAGATTCAGTAAAAATGCTTGCTTATGAATGTGGCATAACCCCCAACAAGTTAGCTGGACGCATGTATCGATTAAGGCAAAGTCTTAGGAATGCTCTAGAAAAGGAGGGGATTTCCCTATGAAGGAGAAAAAAATATTTGATGCTATAACTGACATTGATGATGAATTGGTAAAAGAAGCAAGAGAAACAAAATTGAAAAACAAAAATACAAGACGGAATAAATGGATAACTCTTGCTGCTAGTCTTGTATTGATAGTAGCTATAGGGTCTTTATTGTCTAGAGATAAGGACGGTTCAGACACAAAACCTATTTTGGATGTTATCTATCCTAAGGCTTATGCCTTTGAGGATGATAATGCAGATCGTAACATTAGACAAGAAAACCCTGTTGCTGATAGCTTTATTGCAGCAATAGATGATTTTTCATATAAAACAGGCTCATTGATACTCAAGGATACAGGTGAAAATGCTAACTATTCACCCCTGTCTTTGTATTATGCTTTAGCTCTAGCTACAACTGGTGGAGAAAATGAGACAGAGGCTGAATTATTGACCTTATTGGGTGTTAGAGATAGTCAAGAGCTTGCAGAGCAAAGTGGTAATCTATACAGGCTCCTTTATAAGGATAATGAAATAGGAAAGCTTAAAATTGCCAACTCCATTTGGTTGGATGATGATATGGATGGAGAAAGAATTGAATTCAAAGAGGATTTTGTAAAGGGGGCAGTAGAAAACTTCTATGCAAGCTCCCATAGTGTAGATTTTAGTGATAGTAAAACAGGGGAGGCTATGGCAGAGTGGATATCAAGAAATACCAATGACACCCTATCCCCTATCATCGAAACAGATCCAGAGCAAATCCTATCCATAATCAATACCATATATTTTTATGATGAATGGATTGATCGATTCGATAAGAGTAAAACAGAAGAGGATATATTCTATCTGTCAAATGGTGCTGAGGTAAAGGCTGATTTTATGAATCAGACCTTTGGGTCAGCTGGATTTACTAAGGGTCATGGCTTTACTCGTGCAGGTTTGAGCCTAAAAAATGCAGGGCAAATGTTATTTATACTACCAGATGAAGGGGTATCTCCTTATGACTTAATTTCATCTTCAGAGAAAATGAAGGAAACATTTGAAGGTGGAGAAAGATTCACTGGTGAAGTTATATGGGAAATACCAAAGTTTTCTTTTGCTACTGAATTTGAAATGGTGGATGTTCTTAAAGACCTTGGGGTAAACTCAGCTTTTAATAGGGATGCTGATTTTTCTGGTATTACTGATCATATGGCCTTTATCACCAACATTAGGCAAGAAACCCATATAGCCATTGATGAAGATGGTGTAGAAGCATCTGCCTTTACACAGATTGATTATTGTGGAGCAGCTATGCCGGAAGGACATGCAGATATGATACTCAACCGTCCATTTATCTATGGCATCACTGCTGAGAATGGTAGTTTGTTGTTTGTAGGTATATGTGAAAATCCAGCTGAGTGATATACTTCCTACCCAATCCAATTAAAGAGGATGTAATAATACAGACAGGATTGTCCCTAGAATATAAATTGGATTTTTTCTAGTAAAATAATAAATGAAATGAAAGGTTTCTTTTGGGCATGGGTAATTCAGTGATAACCAGATAGATTGTATATTTATCTGGTTATCTACTATTGTTTTGCCAATAAGTAGTCTATAATATAGAAAAGATAATCTATATTTATAAGAGGGATTATATGACTAAAAAAGAATTTTGTGCCTATATCTCGAACATTACAATTAAATCAATACTTTATGAAGTTGCAGCATCTCCTAAGCCTGGTCTAGTAGATAGATATAATTCTGGTGCACATAAGGATATGGATTACTATACTTTTCTAAGAAGTATTTCAGTTTTGGGACCATATTTTTATAATTGTACAAAAACAGGTCTAGATTTCAAGGGTGATGACCACAGAGATCTACTAGTTGATATAAGGCCTATAGGAATAATAGCAGAAAGAGATATGTTTAAAGCTACAAGTGGAATCAATACCCATAAGGGTATAATATTCTCCATGGGGATAATTGCAGCTGCAGTAGGTAGTTTGTTTAAAGATTTAGATAGAGATACATTTAGTTATACGGAGATTTCTAATCGTGTAAAACTGATTTCAAAAGACATGAGTAAAGAATTAAAATTAGTCTATGAAGATAAAGAGAATCTTACATATGGAGAAAAACTATATCTTAAATATGGGACAAAGGGGATTCGTGGTGAAGTAGAATCAGGTTTTGAAACTGTAATTAATATATCATTACCAATTCTAGAAAAGCTAATCTTTGAGGATATTTACCATATAAATGATATTTTAGTACAAGTATTATTACATCTAATGGCTAATACTGAAGATAGCAATGTTTTAGGTAGACATAATATGGGAATCTTGAATTATGTTCAGGGAGAATCCAAAAAGGCTTTAGAATTGGGAGGGTATTTTACTGAAGAAGGAAGAGCATATATACAATCTATGGATGAAGACTTCATAGATAAGAATATTAGCCCTGGAGGGTCTGCTGATTTATTAGCAATCAGCTTGATGATGTATATATTAAAAAATGATGACAGTATATAATGGTGATAAGATGATTGATGAAAAGTTTGTTATGGAAATATTACAATCAAGGGAAGATAGAAGAGATAAACAGTTGGATTTAATCAATAGATATAAATCCAGTTTAATATCCTTTACTCTTAATACTCCTGGTATAGTGAAGGATAATGAGATGTATCGCGATATTCATAGAGTAGGGTTCTCAGAAGTCAAAGATTTACTTATACAGAATAATATCAATATTTTATATCAAGAAGTAATGAACAAATCTACTGGTAGTGAAGGTTTTGTTGCTGTAGACTTCAATCCATTAGAATTAAAAGTCAAGTTAATAGATTTAGAAGAAAAGCATCTCTTGGGAAGAATCTTTGACATAGATGTATTTAACCACCACCATAATCAAATCACTAGAAGAGAATTAGAGCTGAATCCAAGGAAATGTCTCTTGTGTGATAGAGAAGCTAGAATATGTGGAAAAGAAAAGAAGCATAGCTACGAAGAATTATATGAGGAAATAGAGTTCTTATGGGAGGAATACAGATTAGTATTTGACACTCAATAGCTAATATGAGATTATTATATTAGTATGAATATTGCGTCAATATGGGAGGGATATAATATGGTGGATAATCGACCTATTGGGGTCATAGACTCAGGAGTAGGTGGTTTGACAGTTGTTAAGGAACTTAGACAATTATTCCCACAGGAGAGCATAATATATTTTGGTGACAATAAAAATGTTCCTTATGGGAACAGGACAGAGCAGGAAATATATGGATTGACAAAGAAGATGATTGATTTTTTGATTGAAAAGGATGTAAAATTAGTAGCTGTAGCATGCAATACCATATCGACAATTGTGGATGAATACTTCTCAGATTACGGGATACCAATAGTTTCCATAATAAGGCCTACAGCAGACTATGTAGTGAATAATGGGATAAAGGGAGTTGGAGTTGTAGCTACGGTGTTTACAGTTAGTACAGGTGCTTATGACAAGCTTATCAAGGAACAGGATAACACGGTAGAAGTGGTTTCTGAAGGAAGTCCTAATCTTGCAGGTTTAATAGATTCTGCCAATTTCACTGATGAAGAGGTTGAGGATTTGGTCAATTTTCACATGACAAATCTATCAGCCAAGAGAGATGTTAAAGATGTAATATTGGGATGTACCCATTATCCGATTGTGATTGACAAATTTATTGCTAGATGTCCTGAGGTTAATTTCATCAACCCAGCATATGAACAGGTTATCTATATTGACAATTTATTAAGAGACAATAATCAAAAAGGAGAAAATGAAGAATCCACATTTGAAATCTACACTACAGGAAGCAAGGGCACCTATTACAAGATGCTAGAAATATTATCTATTGAAAAACCTGATAATATTGTAGAATTATAAGATTAGACATAAATTTGTTATACTAAATCCTCAAGCTTAATTAAATAGAGTTTGAGGATTTTTTATTGTGTAATATATCTAAATATGTATTATACTTAATAGTAGATAAGAAAGATTTATGTAAAGGGTGACGAAAGTGGAATTATTAATTGGTTTGTTATTATCTTTTTTCATCTTATTGCTTATTGTATTTAAAGGAATATATATCGGCTATGGTATTACACTTAGCTTTGTTGTTTTCGTCTTAATAGCATTTAGGATGGGTTACAGCAAAGAGGAGATTATAGATAGTGCTTGGCAAGGAGGTAAAAGGGCCTTTGTAGTACTTAGGATATTCTTTCTTATTGGCTTGGTCACTGCATCATGGTTAGTATCGGGAACCATTCCTGCAATAGTATATTATGCAATGAGAATCATGAACCCTAGATTTTTTGTTGTTTTTGCCTTCATTACCACATCATTAGTTTCCTATATGTTGGGGACAGCTTTTGGAACAAGTAGTACCATAGGGGTTGTCTTGATGATAATGGCCAGGAGTGGAGATATAAACCTAAACCTGGTAGGAGGAGCAATCCTTGCAGGCTGTTTTGTAGGAGATAGGGCTTCCCCTATGTCTTCTAGTGCAAATCTTATTTCAAACTTAACAGGTACTGAACTTTACCCAATGTTAAAAAGATTTAGAAAAACAACTATAATACCATTTATTATAACAATATTAATCTATCTTTTGCTTTCAATAAATAATCCACTGAATACACATGGAGATTCAATATTACAGGATATTGATAAATATTTTGTTATAAGTATTTGGATACTCTTACCTGCTTTGACCATGTTGACTTTAAGCATATTACAAATAAATGTTAAAATTGCAATGCTTATAAGTATCATTATAGGCTCATTTATTGCAATATGTGTTCAAAAAGTTGAAGTCATAGTTTTACTAAGGACTTTAATATTTGGATATGAGTTAGACCCTACTAATCCACTGGCCTCAATATTAAAGGGGGGCGGAATTGTATCCATGTTGAAGCCAAGTTATGTTATATTTGTATCCTGTTCCATGGCTGGAGTTCTTGAAAAGATAGGATTATTTGAGAAATCTTACAAGCTGTTTAGAAAGGTTAATTCACGAGCTAACCTATTTTTGGCTACAGCTATAGCATCTTTAGTCAGCGCAGCTTTTGGTGGGAATCAATCTATAGCTGTTGTAATGACTATTCAAATGATGAAAAAGGTCTATAATAAATTAAATATAGGTAATTATGAGTTAGCTACGGATATATCCAATACCACTATACTACTATCAGCTGTTATCCCATGGAATATTGCAAATTTTGTTATTGCAAATACATTAGGACTTAGACCAGTCAGTATAGTGCCTTATGCTTTCTATCTATACATACCAGTTATATATAGCTATATCTATTTAAGAAAAAGTGAAAGGAACTCTTAACCATATCTTTGCATAATATATAATGCAAAGATTAA
>CAZZCQ010000013.1:8594-11802 GCA_964652285.1 uncultured Tissierella sp. | reverse complement strand
TTTATTTTGCAGTCTGATAAACTTCTACAAAAACAAATATGGAGGTTTGTAAGTAATCCAGGTGTTATTTTATATCGTGGAGAGGTTATTGGAATTTGGAGAAGTAAGAAAAAAAAAAAGGGGATAGAAATCAAAATGACTTTATGGGATAAGTTTCATGTAAAACAAAAACTTTTTGATTTAGCAGAGGAATATGCTAATTTTCGTCAACAAAAGTTGGTAAGTGTTGAAATATGAAACTTGTTTACTACTTAATTGCTATATTCTAATTTATCAAGATAGCCATGTTAGGAAAAGGAGCAAAAATGCAAGATATTTACCTGCACAAGAAACAAGATTGTTTACTGCCAACGGTATTTGCGGAGTGGTATGATAACGGTCATACCGATGAAAACGCTCTGAATATCTGCCTTCTTTGTGTTCACTTGCGGGTGCGGTAGCGGGGATGTTGTTTATAGATATGTTTAGTTAACAAAAGGAGAAAAAACTATGAAATTAGATTTTCAAACGAAACCAACAATAAAAGGAGAAAAGGTGATTTTGCGACCTTTTGAACAAGGTGATTGGAAAAAAATGTTGCTGATATTAGAGGAGCCTGAAGTAAATCGCTTAACCGGATCAGTAGTTAACGACGATGAAGCTAATAGGGCCACCAGTCAAGAAGAAATTGAACGCATTAAACAATGGTATCAAAGCCGTAATCAGCAAACAGATCGGCTAGATTTAGCTATTATCGAAAAAGAAACAAGAGAATTAGTGGGAGAAGTTGTGTTTAATGATTACAAAGAAATTACGCAAAATGTAAACTTTCGCATACTTATTGGGGCCTTAGGTCGTAACAAGGGCTTGGGTACGGAAGCGGTTGCACTGTTTTTGCGCCATGGTTTTGAGGTTCTGAATATCCATAAAGTTGAGTTGGATGTTTATAGTTTTAATCCTAGAGCGGAAAAAGTCTATCGTAAAAATGGATTTGTTTTGGAAGGTATAAAACGGGAAGATATTTCGTATAACGGCGAGTATTTTGATACAAAGATCTTTGGATTGCTTAGAAAAGATTATTTAGAAAACAGACTATAATGCATCCGAAATCCTGTGATGTTACTTGGTAGTGTGCAGTTCACAGTGAACATTCGATACCTTTTCTGTATATGGAAACATGTTCATGATAAAACATATGGTATATGTTGAAGTGAAATTTATTATTCTAAGGATATATAAAATAGTAAATAGGGATTTATTAGATAAAGACTGTATGATACAATGATTATGAGCATTATATTGATCATTATGATATTGGATTATTTATATGCAGAAAGAAGATATGAAAATGTTGAAGTCTGTGTAAAAAAGGAAGATATTGAAGCTATAAATCTTTATAAAGAAATTGGATTTAAGGACATGGGGTACATTGATTTAAATGTAGAAGATGCATTAAATTTAATGTTTTCTTTTAAGGACTTGGATATTAAATTCCAAACTAATAGAGAATCTGTCATGGGCTAACTAATGAAGTTGCCATAGAAATAGCAAGAAAGGAAGTGGATGGTATGATTAAAATAACAGTGATGACTAAGCGTGCATGGAGGGTACACGCCCTATAAACCCTCCGATTAAATTTATGGAGGAAAGTATGAGAATAGAAAAAGATAATATTGTAATTAGAAGTGTCAATGTAGATGATGCAATTCAATTAAACAAGTGGTGGAATGATGGTGAAGTTATGGAACATGCAGGATTTCCTGAAGGATTAGGACAATCCTTGGAAGGAACCATAGCTGAAATCAGAGACTGGGAAGGAAAGTTAAGCCAGCTTTGTATGATTGAAATTGATGGCATGGCTGTTGGAGAACTGAGTTATAGAATCAAAGGTGATGGAGCTGCATATCCTGGATGGAAAATATGTGACTTTGATTACCAAAACAAAGGATATGGGCCACAAATTATTAAATTGCTATTTGAATTTATATTTACAGATGAGGAGATTAATTCCAAAGTCTCTATAGATAGAATTGTATGGGATACTTTGCTTGAAAATAGAAGAGCTCAGTATATTTATGAAGATAAAATAGGAGCAAGAAAGATTCAGATTAAGGAAGACTCCTGGCAGGATCAATTAGGAAACTGGCGAAGTTCAGTAGATTATGAAATAAGCAAGGGGGAATTTCTTAATGCTAGATAATAAAGGCTTTGATTTGTGGGCAGATGGTTATGACAAAAGCGTAGAGTTAAGTGAAGAAAATGATGAATATCCCTTTGCAGGCTATAAAGATGTTTTAAATACTATTTATAATATAGTCCATAAAAAAGAGAAAAGAAGGATAGATAGCAAAACTTTATTCAAATTCTGACGAAGGAATCAGGGTTTGAGGGGTGTGAAAAAGCAAAACTTTAGAACAACTATAGGACTTAGTACCAATAAACTGGAAGGTTTTAAGGCGTTAAATGGACAGATGAGATTTAATGTTTTTCTTGTTCTTTATAACATGTCCGTTAAAATATATGGTATATGTTGAATCAAGATTTATTTTCTAGGAATATATATAAATGAGAGTAGAAGATGATTGAAACTGTTTATCTACTGCTGGCTTACCTTGAAATCAGCCAATTCCACTAAGGGTTGATTGCATAATAAGCTATATGCAATTATCCTAAGGCAGGAGGTGCTAGTTATGACACAAATTAATAACGAGAAATGGGATTCCATAAACTTAAAAAATATATTATCTGACTTAGATATATTTAATCAGTAGATAAAAATAAAGGGAGTAGTCATTTGTTGACTGCTCCCTTTAAGTTGTGGTGTAGTTTTTTTCACCAGAAAGAATCATCATATTTTCCTTATTAGGATTAATCTCGGGCTTAACAACTTCCTCCTCCCAATCACTTAATTATTATCTTATCATAAAACAAACCCAACAAAGTATCTTAGTAACTTTCAAATAATGATTTATAGATTGATTTCCTCATATCCTAAGGTGAAAGAGAAACTAAATGTAACACTTTTACTTGCTTGTACATAAACTATTAATGAGACCTGAATAAGCAATATTTATTTATAAATCCTAGATTTGTCGTAAGTATTTAAACCATAACTTAAATAAAGAAAGGAGTAAAAAATAATGAGATATAAAGAAGAGCAATCAAATTCAGTTGCTATACCATATAATTATTCTTCTAATAATAAATATTATTATGACATGTATAGACA
>CAZZCQ010000013.1:0-8584 GCA_964652285.1 uncultured Tissierella sp. | reverse complement strand
ACAGTCTTGTATAAGACCCAAATGTCCTTCCTGGTGGGCACCTAATCCTTGCTACCCTCAATGGTGCTTTCCTTGGCCATGTCCTGGTCCGCAAGGCCCAGTAGGGCCACAAGGTCCTGAAGGTCCTGAAGGTCCACAAGGGGCAACAGGTCCTCAGGGTCCAATTGGTGAAACAGGTCCAGCAGGCCTAGTAGGCCCGCAAGGAACATTTTTCACTTTTGAAACTGGACCTTTTGGTCCTGGAGAAATTATCCCAATTACAGATGAAAGTTCAACAAACACATCTGGTGCCTTTGGAATAACAGGGGATGGCAGAGTCAGTGTTGTAAATGCGGGTGTTTATCTTGTGGATGGACGCATCCAATTGGCTCCGGGGTTCTCAGCTGTGATGGGGCTACAAAAAAACGATGAGAGTGTCACAACCTTGTATTATACCTCCGGATCTTATTTGAACAATACTTCTGATGCAAGTGGCATGTTTGTTATCAATACTATTCTAATATTAGATGCGGGCGACACAGTTTCATTGCTTAATTTTAGAGGCCCTCAGTTCACTATAGAACTATTGGGAGGAATCTCCAACCCAGATGCTACAGAAGCGTTTGATGTATCGTCCCCAACAGGAGCACTTAGATTGGTGCGCTTGTCTAATATTTAAAAACGCCAATAGTTGACCTTGCTTCGGGTTGACTTGGCACTGTTGGCAAATAGGTTTTTTAATGAAGTATACTCAAGACGAAACCACTTAAGGGAAATCTATCAGTATGGTGGTCACGCAGAATTGATGATAAATAATAAAATAAACAATAATGAGCAAGGCCTCCAAATAACTTTAATTTGGGGGTTTGCTGATTATAATTATTAAGCTTCATATCCAAAAAGTGTAATTTGGTTTTTGCCTGTCATACATATCTCAATCTCAACAGCATCTAATTGTATTATATTTCCAAGACCTAATCCAGTATGGACTCCTACAAAGGAAGTTTGAATATTATTGATTACATCCCATGGATCTTGTGCTTCCAGTACTGCTTCTGTTATATCTTGCTCAATAGGATTGGTTAAATAATTAATGCTACCTATTATGGAGAGATTTATTTGTTGCAATTCAATCCAATTTTCTAAGGAATTAGGTCGCCAGTAAAGAATCATTGAGCTAACACCTATAGCAATAGTTAGACTAAGACGACAATAATATTTAATGACAACATGTTGAATTTCTAAATACTCATATTCTGCAGGGAGTATATTATATCCCAAGACAATTCTTCCTCTACTTTGAATAATTAATCCTGAGTTTAAAGATGAAAAGTTCCCATTAGCAATTCCCACTGCATTATTAACATTATTGAAATCACTTCTCCCATTGTAATCAACTTGGGTAGCATTGATACTACCTGAATTATTACATACGATATCTTCATCATATGTATTTACCATAAGTGGGTTGTTGACATTAAGTCTATAAGGTGAAGCAAAATGTTGACCTATAGTACCAAATGCTTCTGTTATCCTTAAGGCAAGAAAATTATCATCTCCATCACTCAACAGAATGGAAATTGGCTGTGAGGCAGAAACTTGTACTGATGTGAGAAATATAGATTTTTGTATCTGAGGCATCCAAAGAGTTAATTTAGATGATAGGGTTCCAAAGTTATGATATTTGATAACATTTGAACTTTCTTCCGCAATTAAAAGATTTTGTTCATTATCCTGTAATATCGTATCCTTAACCTGAATATTTGATTTCATTATGCAGTTCTCCTTTAATTTTCTAGCCTAAAATTCATATCCTAAAAGGGTAATATTTATTGTCCCTATAACATTTGTAGTGATTGAAATTATTTCATCTGGTTCAAACTTAATAGGAGAAGGAAAGCTTTCTCCATAGCTAGCAAGAGTATCAGTTAGAATTATCGACATAAATGGTGCATTACTCTCTCTATTTAGTGTAATAACCATAGGTACAGAGGCAGAAACCTGAAATGCCGTAAGAAAAATACTCATACTGGATTCAGGAGTCCAAATAGTTGTATTGGTTTGAATTGAAGAAAAAGTATTAAATAATATAATGTCAGATGGATATTCTCTTGTAAACAGTGGTTCTTCCAAATTAAAAACTATACTCATTAACTTAGTATTATTATCCATTGCTAAAACTCCTATATTATATATTTTTTATTTAATTTATATTTCATTTTATGACAACATATTTATGTTGTTACTTATGAGGATATAACATATTAAAATAAAGAGATAAATTGTATAGAAATAGGTGCACCTTTTATAGGAGCTGAATCTACAACTAATGTAAGGATGCCTTTTTTAACTATATAATTGATTTTTGGTTGGATGACTCCATTTATGAAAAGATTTTCATAAGAAGTATGTTGGGGATCTAGGATTCCTTCATTACCATACATGGTTAATTCATCTTCATTTGTATAAACTTTGTCACCCTTTGAAATAGTATTATACTGATAAACCTCCGCTTTTAATAATTGATTGTTTTTATTTCTCAATTTAAAATATTCTAGAATAATTGGAACTTCTTCTATAGGTGGATTTTTAGTTAACAATGTTAAAAAACCAGTTTCTACCACATAATTAGTCTTGGGCTGCAATACTCCATTAACAAAAAGATTTAAGAAGGATACTTCATTTGGATTAGGAATGCCCTGATTCCCATAGATAATTAATTCATCTTCATTTGTAAATTCTTTTTTAATACCATCAGAAACAGCATTGTACTGAAGGTTTTCCCCACGGATTATATTTTTATTATAAAAAGAACCAGTGACTTCTGCTACAATTACAGTCATATCATTAGAATTTAATGTACCTATATCCCAAGTAATCTGATTATCCTGCAGGGATATATTGCCTTTAGTAAGGTTAATAATATCAAGGCCAACTAAACTATCTAATAATAAGATATCTGTCATAACAACATTACAAATTGGACCATAACCATCATTAAATATCTTGATTTCTATTATCCAAGTATTTAGTGTATTAGTATTTACTTCTAGTGGTCCTGAAATGATGTGTTTTTCAATATTGAGATTACCAAATACATTTGGACATTGAATATCTTCATTTATATTATTGTTAGAACACCCAATAAAATTTTCACATCTATAAGGCTCGGGAGAAAATACAAAGCTAGGTATCATTAGTTCTACTTTTCCCACAGCCTTAATAATAACAAATACTCCAACTGGGAAGTGTAAGTGTTCATTGATTTTACTAGGAGCTATCAATAGTTTTGAGCTGGTATCTACAACAATATTGAATAAAAATTCATCCCTTGTCTCTGGTATATACATAATGATATCTACTGCTATATTGGGCAGATATCCTGTTATTGTAGAATTTTTTCTAGTAGATATTTCAAAGGGTATTTTAAGAATAAATTTAACTCTCTTAAAATGTGGTCGATTTTTAATATCACTTATCACCAGAGTAGTATCTACTATAAATCCTGGTTTAAATATGATTTTCCCAAAATTTTTTTCAGCCATATATATACTTACATCTTCAAAACAAGCTCTTTGTTGATATTGGGAAAAAACCTTATCTGTAATAATACAGATTGGCTTTAAATCATTTTTAGGATTAAAAATACTGACTGATCCTCCAGAAACAATATCTGTTAAAATAGCTCCTAAGGTGCTATTTCCAGTTGAGAAACCTCTACTGATATAACGAATGCCATCAGTTTTAAATAAACCTTGAATCTTAAAACTAGCAGCTGCAGATTCTCCTTTATTTAAAACATCTATGCTCCATGAAATAACATCACTATTTATAAGAATATTACCTTGTGATAAAGATGTATTTTCAATATTTAAAATAAGGTCCAGTAGGATATCATCTTTTACAGTAATATTATTAATTGATATATTGCCTATATTACTTATTTTTAAAGTAAATTCCCAATCAGCTACATGGTCAATGGGGATAGATTCAGGTCCTGATATTATAATTTTCTCTAGTTTTAAATCTGAATGTATTGTTTCTTTTATACTAATATCCATATCTGTTACAGGTCCAACGGATATATAACCCGAAGGTAAAATACCTTGAGCTATGGCAGAATTAAGTTTTGTGTATTCATCTTCTTTGAAAGTAACAAAAGTAATGATTATAGTAGAATTCTTTAAAGGAGTATCTTCTGTTTTTAGGGTAAGAAGACCTTTTTGAATTTCATAATTAACCTTTGGCTGCAATAATCCGTTAATAAACAGACTAAAATAAGATACTTCATCTGGATTCAAAATACCTCTTTTTCCGTATTTAATTAATTCGTCATCATTTGTATAGATTTTCTTTTTTCCATCGGATAAAGCATTATAATGATAAACATCTGCCTTTAACATAATCATCACCCCGAATTTAAAGATATATTTTTGCAAGATTTAAGGATGTGCAAATCATAGCACATCCTTAAATGTGATGATTAAGTTGTCACTGTTGTGTCAGAGTCAGATATTGGATCGAAATTAGTTACAATTAAGGTGATTGGTGCACCCACAGGAATTGTAGCAGCATCAGTGATAACAACTTGAGAACCATCAACACTAACTGTATACAAACTGGATTGTTGTAATACACCATTTATAAATAATAGATAATACCCATTGTTAGTAATCACAGTTGTAAGATTACCTGTCATAACATTACCATCAGCATCTGTAAATTGGGTAGCTGGAATAGTAACTGTATCATCAGTTCTTTCATCTTCTCTGAGATCATAAAAATATTTATCAATTTCTGGATTGATTTCAACATCTGTTGTAGTAGTAGCATCTATTACAAGTTTAAATAACTTAGTAGCCATTATTTCTCCTCCTTGCTGTATATATTTAAAATCTCTCATATTCAATATATTAGACAAGGTGTCATAATGTTACTAAAAAATTGACATTTAAAGATTACATTTATTTAGCATCTAATAATATATACTCTGTAGTCAATCCAACTACAGGTCCGAAGGAATAAGTAAAGAAGATTGAAATGGGGCAAAGCAGTGTGTTTAGTAAATCTGCAGAGGAATTACAGAAGAAAAACAGGGACTTTTATATATGCTCTGGAGGATATGCTGCATATCGTCATGCTAAAGTTGACTTTACGCATCCTGGGCTGCGCGGAATTATTTCAGCTGCTTCTCAACATGAAAATACAGAGTCTATATTGGAATTAGCGTCCCGTCAATCAAAAAATCCAATGCTGCGTATTTTATTTGATGGAACCGATGACCCTGTTAATAGGTTGAAGATAGATACTTTTCTTCATGAGGTAAAAGAAATATTAAAAAATAACTAATGTATTATTATTTTCAGATTTATATACTAAAGTATAAGCACTTTAAAGGTAGACAGGAAAAGGCAGAAAAATGGCTCTCTCAAGTTAAACAGAGAGAACCAAGACTATTTATTAGTTGGTTAAACTTTCAAAAATATTAGATAGATTGCTTTCCATTCTTTCCAAATATGTCATATTATCCTGTGGATTTTCTATGGTATAGATGATTTCTACCTTAGCTCCTATTTCATTTGCAAGAGTCTCAGATACCTCAGGGCTTACCATTTCTTCAGTAAAAATGGTGGTGATATTGTTCTCTCTGCAATATTCAACTAGTTGTGTCAATTGTTGTGCTGAAGGCTCCCCTTCTGCAAAAATATCTCTTACACTATTTTGTATTAAATCAAAATCACGGCAAAGATAGCCAAAAGCTGCATGACCAGTTACAAAAGTCCTATTTTCCAGGCCTTCAAATTTGCTGCTATACTCATTATAAAGGTCCTCTAACTGGGAGTTATAATCATTATAATTTTGCTCATAATATTCTTTGTTAGAAGGGTCTGCTTGAACAAGTGCATCCTTAATATTCTTTATTTGAGTTTGTGCCCCTTTCAGTCCTAGCCATAAATGTGGATCATATTTTCCGTGGGAGTGACCATGTTCATCGTCATGTGCATGATCCTCTTCATGTTCGTGTTCATCGTTGTGCTCATGTTCATCAGAAGCTGTATTTCTTTCAATAACATCAGCACCTTCAGAGGAATCCACCACAATTAAATCATGGTTATCAGCAGCAAAAATAGCATCCTCAGCCCATCCTTCCATTCCTAAACCATTATAGACAAAGATGTCGGCATTGCTCATACTGATAATATCCTGTGCCTTTGGTTCAAAATCGTGTGAATCAGCACCAGCAGGTATAATCCTTGAAATTTCAACTTTATCCTTTCCAATAGCTTGAACAAATTCCTTCATTGCATCAAAAGAGACAGAGACTTTAAGTTTAACTTCTTCTGGAATATTTTCAGATAAGTTTTCTGATGTATCAATAGTATTGTTTAATTCTTCATTATTGTTGTCACTCTTACAGGATGTAAAACCCATGACTACAATTAAACATAGCAGTAAAACCAGCCATTTTTTTAACATATTAAATCCCCCTAAAAAGCACTTGCAAATAAGAAGTATTTGCATCTATAATGTATATATTAGTGTTTGATTTTATTATTGTCAAGTGCAAATGAGAGGCATTTGCAAACAATTATTGATGAAAGGATGTTATTGATGATTAAGATAGATGATCTATTTTTCTCATATACTGGTTCCCACCCTTATATTTTGAATGGTATAAATCTAGAAATCAATTATGGGGAGTATGTTTCTGTAGTAGGGGCGAATGGAAGTGGAAAAAGCACCTTGATGCGATTGATACTAAGGTTTTTAAAACCTATCAAGGGGAATATCATCACTAATACAGGGAGAATTGGATATGTTCCCCAAAGAAATGATTTTTCTAATTCTGCTTTTCCCATTACTGTATATGAGGCCTTGAATTCATACCGTAGATTATTGAAGATTAAAGATAAGAATGTCATAGAAGAAACCCTAAATCAAGTTGGAATGGTTGATTTCACAAACTCTTTGATGGGGACTCTTTCTGGTGGGCAAAGTCAAAAGGTTCTTATGGCAAGAGCCCTAATAGGAAATCCAGATTTGTTGATTCTTGATGAACCTTCTACTGGAGTAGATATCAACAGCCAAAGAGATATTTATGGATTTTTAAAGAAGACAAATAAAGAGAGAGACATAACCATTGTGTCTGTAGAGCATAATCTGGATGCTGCTATTTCCAATTCAACATTAATCTATCATTTAATAGAAGGGCAGGGACATCTTTGTACTCCTAGCCATTATGCAGAGGAACTATTAAAGAATAGGAGAAAAAGCGATGACAATTTTTAACTATACTTTTATGCAAAATGCAATCTTTGTTTCTGTATTTATCTCCATACTTTGTCCTTGTATCGGGATTTTCTTGGTACTCCGACGATATTCTATGATTGGAGATACATTAGCCCATGCTTCTCTAGCTGGTGTTACACTGGGTTTATTGTCAAATCAGAATCCTATATTTGGTGCATTCATATTTTCATCTATATGCGGTGTACTCATTGAGTTTCTTCGCAACTATTTTAAAAAGTACACGGATTTAATTCTTACTATAGTTCTTTCTTTAAGTGTAGGGACTGCCATTACTATAATCAGCTCTGGAAGGTTAAATGCGAATGCGGATTCTTTTATGTTTGGTAGCATTCTAACTGTAACCAAATTTGATATGATAATGGTATTGATTCTCAGTGTGATTTCCGTTGCTACGCTGATTTTGCTATATCATCAGATGATTTATATTACATATGATGAAGAAGCAGCTAAAGTCGCAGGAGTCAGGGTACGACTCATCAACTATATATTTTCTATACTTGTTGCCTCGGCCATATCCGTATCCATAAGAATTGTAGGAGTGTTGGTACTTAGCTCGATGATTGCTCTTCCTGTAGCTACTGCACTACAATTGGAGAAGGGGTTCAAGACTACCTTAATATTTTCCATTCTATTTAGTATTATAGATATTATGTTAGGATTGTTTCTTTCATATTATCTTAATGTAGCTCCAGGTGGATTTACAGCTTTAATCTCAGTTGCAGTTTTAATCATTGTATTGCTACTAAAAAGCCTAAAGTCCGCTATCACTACCGTTAGTTCCAAATGATACTCCAATCTTGATTTTAAAGAATTAGTTTATTATAATGATTTTTAATAAATACAAATGAAACTCATTTGCATAAAATATAATGATTATATAAATATTAAATGAGGTGAATAAAGTGAAAAATATAAAGAAAACTTGGCCGGAAGGAATAAAAAGAACTCAGCAGAGGGAAAGTGTACTATCTATACTTGAAGGGGCTCTAGAACCTTTAAGTGTGACGGAAATATATTCTAAAATGGAGGAAGAAGGAAAGACAGTTTGGATGTCTACAGTATATAGGGCATTGGAGGTTTTTGTTAAGAATAATATTGTAATAAAAACCAATATGTTGAATAGTGAAATGGTCGTATATGAATTAAACCGTTTTGAACATAAGCATTATGCGGTATGCATAAGTTGTCATAAGATGATATCAATGGATAATTGCCCTATGGACAAGTTTATTCCGCAACTTAAGGATGAAGATTTTAAAGTTATGGGCCATAACCTGGAGATATTTGGATATTG
>CAZZCQ010000012.1:0-12804 GCA_964652285.1 uncultured Tissierella sp. | reverse complement strand
AACTGATTTAGAAAGACAAAAGGTTGAATTGGAAAAAACAAAACTTAATCTATTGGCTGATATTGAAAGCGTAAAGAGTTCCACAAATATAAGCGAAGAGGCAATGAATAAGCTGGGAATGTCCTATCCAAAGGAAGGGCAAGTTATCTATCTGTCACTTGAAGAATCAGTAGAAGAGGTTCAAAGCGTAGGTTTAGCGGAAAAATTGAATAAGGTATTAAGTATGTTTTCTGGTTTATTTTAGGAGGTTATCAATTTGAATACACCTAAGAAATCATCTAGGACTAGATTAAAGGTAGCTTTAGTTTTGGCTGCTCTTTTGGTATTAGCATTAACTATTAGATTAGGGTATTTACAAATTTACAAAGGTGATGAACTAAGAAGAGGAGCGCTTGAGCAGTGGACTAAATCCATAGACATAAAACCCAAGAGAGGTATTATCTACGATAGAAGAGGAAACCAACTAGCAATAAGTATAAATGCATTTACCGTATGGGCATATCCATCTGACATAGAAAAACCAGAAGAAACAGCTCTTATAATTTCAGATATCTTGGATATGGATGTAGATTTAGTATATGAAAAGATTACGAAGAAGAATCAGTCTACAGAAAAGATTAAACAATGGATATCTAGAGAAGAAGCAAATGAGCTTAGGATACAAGATTTAAGTGGCATCTCTATAGTTGATGATAACAAGAGATATTATCCTAATGGTAATTTTGCATCCCATATCCTTGGATTTACTGATATTGATAATGTGGGATTGACAGGCATTGAAAGAGTATATGATAATTACTTGACTGGAATACCAGGCAAGTGGCAAAAGATGACAGATGCAAAAAATAGACAGCTACCCTATGATGGGGAAAGAATATTTGAACCTACTGAAGGTACCTCATTGGTATTGACCTTAGATGAAACAATACAGCATTTTACAGAAAAAGCAGCAGAACAAGCCTTATTAGACAATAAGGCCAAAGGTGTTTCTATCATTATCATGGAACCTAAAACTGGGGACATATTATCCATGGTAGATAAACCTGATTTTGACCTAAACAATCCAAGGGAGCCATTGGATGAAAGGCTTAAGGAGGAATGGTCTGGATTATCAACAGAAGAATTAGAAAAGAATTGGAATGAAATGTGGAGAAACTTTGGAGTAAATGATATCTATGAACCTGGTTCCACCTTTAAGTTGATAACAGCAGCTGCAGCTTTAGAAGAGAACACCACAAGCCTAAATCATTATTATTTTTGTAATGGTTTTGTTAGAGATATAAAAGGCGAGGTCCTTAAATGTGCAAGATGGTATAATCCTCATGGATCCCAATCACTAAGAGAGGCTTTGAATAACTCCTGTAATGTTGCCTTTGTAAATATTGCAAGACAACTTGGAAGCGAGAAATTTTATGAGTATCTAAAAGCCTTTGGTTTTGGTGAGAAAACAGGCATAGATTTACTTGGAGAGCAAAATGGAATAATTCCAAGTAGCGTGGATGCAATTAAAGAGATAAATCTAGCAACCATGTCCTATGGTCATGGTATAGCATTAACCCCATTACAGTTGGTAAATGCAGTATCTGCTATATCCAATGGTGGATACTTGATGGAACCAAGATTGGTAAAGGAATTAATTGATATTGAAGGTAATATTGTAACTACATATGAACCAGTTGTTAAGAGACAGGTAATTTCCAATGAAACATCCGAAACAATGTTGAGTCTGATGGAGACAGCTGTATCAGAAGGATCTGGAAGTAGAGCCTACATTCCTGGATATAGGGTAGGAGGGAAAACAGGTACTGCTCAAAAAATTATAGATGGTAGATATGCTCAAGGTAAGTATATATCTTCATTTATAGCAGTAGCACCAATTGATGATCCAAAAGTTGTTATATTGGTGACTATTGATGAACCTACTGCAGGTACATATTATGGTGGCTCAGTTGCGGCTCCAGTAGCCAAGAATATACTAGAAGAGATATTTAACTATCTAGAGATAGCACCAAAATACCATGAAGATGAATTGGATCAGGTTACTCAGATGGTTGAAGTGCCTGACTTGAAGAATATGAAGATTGGGGATGCAGGAAAAACCTTGACAGATTTAGGATTAAGGTATACTACTGAATATTTAGAGCTGACCAATGATTCCACAGTAATAGAACAGTTTCCAGCTCCAGGGGTAGAAGTTGAAAGGAGCTCTATTGTTGATTTATATTTGGATAGCAAACCAAGTAATAATATAATTATGCCATACCTAATCGATATGAATAAGGAAGAGGTTATAAAGACTCTAGAGGATATGAATCTAAAATACACCTTAGATGGAGATGGAATTGCAGTAGAGCAAAATCCATTACCAGGAGAAGAAATTACTACTACTACTGAAGTATTAGTAAATTTCAGATAAATAATAGACGATCTTAATAGGCGACTCCATGTTGCCTATTCTTAATTAATTTCTATTAGGAGGTGTGGATATTTGATTTTAGCTGATATCATTGGGAAATATCCAATCATAAATACTGAAGGGGATTTGAATATAGAAATTACTGGTATCGAACACAATTCCAAAAGAATCAAAGAGGGGAATTTATTTATTGCTCAAAAAGGTTATAATCATGATGGGCATTATTTTATAGAAGAAGCAATTAATAATGGTGCAATAGCAATACTCAAAGAAAAGGATATGAGCTTAAGTAAAGGTATTACATCAATAGATGTATATGATTCTACAGATGCATTAGGATACTTCACATCAAAATTCTATAAGCAACCTTGGACTAATCTAAATACTATAGGTATTACAGGGACAAATGGAAAGACCACCACATCATTTTTGATTAAACATATATTAGAAATAAACAAACAAAAAGTGGGTATAATCGGTACCATGGGAGTTCTTATAGATAGGGAACATATGGATATACCAAATACCACACCAGATTCTTTGGAAATACAAAAAAGCATACATCAAATGGTCGAACAAGGAGTAGATTCACTTATAATGGAAGTTTCATCTCACGCCTTGGAAATGAAAAGGGTAAAATATATGGACTTTTCTATGGCCATATTTACGAATTTATCAAGGGACCATTTGGATTATCATAAGACCTTGGAAAACTATTTTAATTCCAAATTAAGGCTCTTCTTGAAAACAAATAAAATAAATATAATTAATAATGATGATACATATGGTAAACGCCTTATTGACCAAATAGGTCAAAAATCAAAGATAATAACATATGGACTTAAGGATGCAGATATCTTTGCATCTGATATAGTATATTCAAATAGCAAACCGAGCTTCAAACTACGCACTCCAGAGGGAAGTGTGAGTATTCAGCTTAAGATACCTGGAGAATTCAATATATATAATTCTCTAGCAGCTACTGCATCCTGTATGGAGCTAGGCCTTGATTTAGTAACAATCAAAGAAGGCCTTGAGACATTTGAAGGAGTAAAAGGGCGATTTGAACAGATAGAAACAGGCAGTGACTTAAATATTATTATTGACTTTGCCCATACTCCAGAGGGTATTAAAGAGGCTTTGAAGACCATATCAAAATTTGCAAAGGGTAGAAAGGTCATAGTCTTTGGTGCCGGTGGAGATAGAGACAAGTCAAAAAGAGCTGAGATGGGGAAAATTGCAGGACAGTACTCTGATTTTGTAATTATTACATCAGATAATCCAAGAAATGAAGACCCTGAAGATATTGCAAATGACATAGTCCAAGGGCTTATAGGAACTGGTACAGATTACCTCCTTATTTTAGATAGGAAAGAAGCCATTAATTATGCTATAATAAATGCTATATGTAATGATACTATATTGATATCCGGTAAAGGACACGAGAACACTATAACTATCAAAGATAGAAAGATACCCTTTGATGAAAGAGAAATTGTTTTAAATATATTAGGAAGGGTTTAGATATAATAGCATAAGGGGAGAAGCAAAATGATTGAGTATATAGATATAATCAGAACACTTATAATTTCATTTACAATAACCTTGATATTAGGGCCAATAGTAATTCCTTTATTGAAAAAACTCAATGTTGGGCAGAGTATTAGGGAAGAGGGTCCAGATCATCAATCAAAATCTGGAACTCCTACTATGGGTGGACTGATTATAATCATAGCTCTAATCATAACTATATTTACATCAGGCTTAATTACAGAAGATACCTACATTCTAATCTTTGCAACATTAGCATTTGGACTTATTGGATTTATTGATGATTATATAAAAGTGGTTATGAAAAGGAATTTAGGGCTTAAGGCATATCAGAAGATAATAGGGCAGACAGCTATAGCTATAATTTTGGCAATATATCAATCCAATACTTCTGAACTCGGTACCAGTGTGATAGTACCTTTTATGGCTGATAATTATTTTGATTTAGGGATATTTTATATTCCATTTATCGTATTTGTTGTTGTTGGAACTGTTAATAGTGTAAATCTAACTGATGGACTTGATGGATTAGCTTCAGGTGTAACCCTAATAGTAATGTCATTTTTTTCCATAGTGGCACTAAAATGGGGCTTTAGTAGCATTTCCTTATATGCCACAGCACTTGCAGGAGCTTGTCTTGGTTTCCTGGTCCACAATGCTTATCCTGCTAAGGTATTTATGGGTGATACAGGCTCATTAGCATTAGGAGGTGCTGTGGCTACTATAGCAATACTCTTGAATTTACCACTATTGATACCGATAGTTGGTGGTATATATTTTATTGAAGCATTATCTGTCATAATTCAAGTAATATCATTTAAATTGACAGGTAAAAGAGTGTTTTTAATGAGTCCCCTTCATCATCACTTTGAATATAAGGGATGGAAGGAGACCAAGATTGTATCAGTTTTCTGGTTTGCTACTGTTCTACTATGTCTAATCGGCATGCTTTCCATAAATAATATGATTGGGTGATTATATGGACATTTCAAGGAAAAATGTATTGGTAATAGGATTGGGAATATCAGGACTTACTACAATAAGAGCACTTCATAGATTAGGAGCTCAAATTTGGCTTACGGATACAAAAACAGAAGAAGAATTAAAAGAGATACTATCTGCTTTAGGAGATATACCAATTATCAAGGTCTTGGGTTCAAATAATATAGACTTAAACAAGATAGATTTGATTATTAAAAGTCCAGGTGTTCCGCCATATATTTCAATTATTAAAGAAGCAAATGAGAAAGGCATAGAAGTTATTAGTGATATAGAACTCTCTTACAGATTGAAGATAAATGAGAATTTTATTGCAATTACGGGAACCAATGGCAAAACCACAACGACAACTCTAGTAGGTGAGGTCTTCAAAACTGCAAAATTCAATACCTTTGTTGTGGGAAACATTGGCAAGGGAATACTTGGAGATTTATTAGATGCTAATAAAGATGATATCTTTGTAATAGAAGCCTCTAGTTTCCAGTTAGAGCATACTAAATATTTTAAGCCAAGGGTAAGTTGTATTTTAAATTTAGCATCTGATCATATTGATTGGCATTTAACATATGAAAATTACATAAATGCAAAGAAAAAGATATTTGCAAATCAAGATAGTGATGATTTTATCATGCTAAATCACGATGATAAACTCTTGAGAACATTTAAAGATGAAATTAATGCTAATATTGTCTGGTTTTCAACTAATGAAAAGTTGGATAAAGGCATATATATAGATGATGAGGATATTGTAATAAACAATGGGAAAAAAACCATTAGATTGATGTCTTACAAAGATGTAAAGATACTTGGAAAACACAATTTGGAAAATATTTTAGCTGCTGTAGGCATATGTGTTTCTATGGGAATAGACTTAAATATTCTTAGAGATACCATCAAGAATTTCAAAGGTGTTGAGCATAGAATTGAATTTGTTAAGGAATTAAATGGGATTAAATTTTATAATGATTCCAAGGGTACCAATCCAGAGGCAAGCATTAAAGCCATAGAGGCAATACCAGCTCCAATAATATTGATAGCTGGAGGTTACGATAAATCATCTGACTATGATGAATTTATTCTATCATTTAAAGGTAAGGTAAAGGTCATGATATTACTAGGTCAAACAAAATATAAGATTAAAGCAAGTGCAGATAAAAACAACTTTTATGATTACTATATTGTCAATTCATTAGATGAGGCTGTAGACTTAGCTTATAAACTTGGAATAAATGGGGATAATATATTGCTATCTCCAGCATGTGCATCTTGGGGCATGTTTAAGAATTTTGAAGAAAGAGGTAAACTATTCAAAGAAGCTGTCTATAGATTAGGGGATGATTGATATGGCTAATACTGACAGAACTGACAAGAAAAATCCTGTAGATTTTACACTATTTCTTTCCATTATGATTTTGGTTTTTATAGGTATAATAATGGTTTTTAGCGCCTCTTGGCCAGAGGCTATGCAGAAATTTGATAATGGCTACTGGTTTTTAAGAAAACAAATTATATCCGCAAGTATAGGTTTTATAGCACTTATAATATTTATGAATTTCGATTATAGATATATTAAAAAACTGGCCTTTCCAATTTTCATTGGTGCTATCATTATGGGATTGCTTATTTTTTCGCCATTAGGTGTAGAAGAAAAAGGTGCTAGAAGATGGTTAGAGCTATTTGGCTTTAGATTTATGCCCTCGGATATAATTAAATTAAGCTCAATAATATTCTTTTCTGCCTATTTATCAAATAAAAAGGATAAGATACCTAGACTGTTTCAAGGTACAATTCCTGGGCTCTTCATTATTGGTATTTCTTGTGGACTGATATATTTACAAAAGGATTTAGGTACTACAGTTGTTTTAGCTTCTACCTTGATAGCCATGTTCTTTGTAGCTGGTATGAGAATACAACATTTGTTTATCTTAGGCGCAGGAGCTTCTGGTCTTCTATATTATGCCATCACTTCTGAAGGAAATAAATATAGACTGGAAAGAATTACTGCATTTTTAGATCCCTTTGCTGATAAATTGGATACAGGATGGCAAGCTGTACAATCATTATATGCCATAGGTTCAGGTGGCTTGTTTGGCTTAGGGCTGGGAAAAAGCAGACAGAAGTTCTTTTACATACCAGAATCATATAATGACTTTATATTTTCAATAATAGGAGAGGAACTAGGCTTTTTAGGTGCTTCATTAGTCATATTTCTTTTTATGATTGTAATCTGGAGGGGAATAGTGATTGCCTTGAAAGTTGAAGATACATTTGCTTGTTTTTTAACTACAGGAATAACCGCTTTGATAGCTATACAAGCATTAGTTCACATTGCAGTAGCAACTTCTTCCATACCTACCACAGGGATTACTCTTCCTTTTGTCAGCTATGGAGGTACTTCTTTAGTAATATATATGGCTGCTATAGGGATAGTGCTTAACATCTCAAGGCATGCTAATTTGGATAGGAGTTGATTAGATGAAATACATAATATCAGGTGGCGGTACAGGAGGACATATCTATCCTGCTTTAGCTATTGCCAAGGAAATCAAATTATTCGACAAAAAAGCCGATATTCTTTATATTGGAACTAAGGATAGCTTAGAAGCAGAACTGATTCCTAAAGAAGGAATACAGTTCAAAACCATTAGAGTTAAGTGGCTGCCTAGAAAAATAAGTAGGAAGTCTTTTCTTGCTCTTAAGGAGTTAATAATTGGTCTTAGACAATCTCAAAAGATTATTAAAGAGTTTAACCCCGATATAGCTATTGGAACAGGGGGATATGTTTCTGGCCCGATTATTTTTAAAGCAGCTAAGAACAACATTCCTACACTTATACATGAACAGAATGCCTTTCCAGGGATTACAAACAAAATCCTATCCAGATATGTAGATAGAGTTGCAATAACTTTTGATGAATCAATCAAGTATTTTAAATATCCAAATAGAGTTATCAATACAGGAAATCCCATTAGAGGGGAAATATTAAATAGGGATAAGCAAAGCTCATATAAGCTTTTGAATTTGGATTCGCATATGCCCTTGATATTATCCTTTGGTGGTAGTGGAGGTCAAAAAAAACTCAATGATGCAATAATGGATATTTTAGGCAATGATAGATGGAACCATGATTTTCAATTGATACATATAACTGGTAAGAGACTATATGATTCTTTTATGGAGGGAATAGAGAATAGAGCTATTATATTAAAGAATAATATTCGGATATTACCCTATCTATATGAGATGCCAGAAGCATTGAATGTAGCTGATTTGTTGATAACCAGCTCAGGTGCTGTTACATTAGCTGAGCTTTCAGCTCTTGGTTTGCCTAGCATACTTATACCAAAAGGCTATACTGCTGAAAACCATCAAGAGCATAATGCAAGAGCTTTTGAGAAAGCTGGAGCTAGTATGGTTATCCTAGAGAAGGATCTGACTGGTGAAATTCTAATGAATTCCATAAATGATTTGATGAATGATAAGGACATGCTGAAAAATATGTCAATAAAGAGCAAAAAAATGGGTAATATAGATGCAAGTAAGGAAATAATTAAATTGGTCTTTGAAATGATAGTAAAATAGTAACCCCAACATCTCTTGCGAATAAGATGAAGATATAAACAATCTTAATTTGCTGGAGGTGGAATAGTGGAAAAGTATATAGTAAATGGTGGAAATAGGTTATTTGGTGAGATATCGATAATTGGTGCTAAAAATGCAGTTCTTCCAGTATTAGCAGCAACGGTAATAAATGGAAAAGAGAATATTATCTCCAACATTCCAAAATTGAAAGATGTAGAAATCATGATTGAGATACTGACATCTTTAGGAGCAAAAGTAAAAATTGATGGGGATACTTTAATCATAGACTCAAGTACCATTAACAACATAAGTTTAGCTGAAGAATTGGTAAGAGAAATGAGATCTTCTATAATACTAATGGGAGCCTTATTAGCTAGATTTGGAGAAGCAGTACTTAGCTATCCAGGTGGCTGTGAAATAGGGCCAAGACCCATAGATTTGCACCTTAAGTTTCTCAGGCAGATGGGAGCCACTATAGTTGAGTCACATGGCTTTCTATATTGCAAAGCTGATAGATTAAAAGGATCAGATATTCAACTGGATTACCCATCAGTAGGAGCTACTGAAAACATCATCTTAGCTGCTGTTACAGCTGAAGGAACTACTATAATAAGAAATGCAGCTAGAGAACCAGAGATTATTGATTTACAAGATTACTTAAACAAGGCAGGATGCCGTGTAAAAGGGGCAGGTAGCAGTATTATTGTTATTGAAGGGGTTAAGGAGCTTAATAGCTGTGAACATAGGATAATATCAGATAGGATAGTCGCTGGGACCTATATGGTTGCAACAGCCATTACCAATGGTGAAGTGGTATTAAAAAATGTTGTCGTTGATCACTTACAGAGTATAATAGCCAAGATAAAAGAAACTGGAACAGAGATTATTGTCAATAATAATGAAATCAAGATAATTGGTCCAGAAAAGATAAAACCAATTGAAATGTTACAAACATTGCCTTATCCAGGTTTTCCAACAGATATGCAAGCTCAATTTATGGCATTACTGTCAATTGCAGGTGGCACTAGTATTATAAATGAAACAGTCTTTGAAAATAGATTCAAACATGCAGAGGAATTGACAAGAATGGGTGCAAACATCAAGACATTTGGGAATGTAGCTGTTATCAAAGGGGTAGATGAATTGACTGGAGCTAAGGTATTTGCTAAGGATTTACGTGGTGGTGCAACATTAGTTCTTGCAGGGTTGGCAGCCAAAGGAGTAACGGAAGTAGAGAATATTTACCACATAAATAGAGGATATGAGAAGTTCTATCTTAATCTACAGAAATTAGGTGCTAACATAAGCTCAGTTTAATGCAGCATTTGCTGCATATTAAAAATTGGACAAGATGGGGTAAGCTTAGATGAAAAAGTCTATTGGAAAAAAACATAGAAGATTTAGAATAATATTAAATTCACTATTGATTCTAACGATTATAATTATACTTATGGTGATTTCACTAAACTCTGAATTTTTTAATATAGATAAAATAAATGTGCAAGGGAACAAAAAGATTAGCAAAGAGAAAATTATACATACATCCTTGATAAATTTAGGAGAGAATATATTTAGAATAAGTATAGAAGGTGCTGAAGAAAATATTTTGGAATTACCATATATAAAATCTGTTGAAATTAGTAGAAGTTTACCAAAGGGAATAGATATACATATAGTGGAAAGAGAAGACAAGCTACTAGTGAAGAATATATCTATCTACTATGTCATTGACGAAGAAGGTTATCTTCTGGATCAAATAGATTCGAATAATGAAAGCTTACCTGTTGTATTTGGACTAAAAACTGATAAAATAGATTTAGGAGATAATATCTTTTTAGATTTGGAATTAGAAGAATTCGAAGATTTAATAAAAGAAGCTGAAAATCTAAGAATCTTGAGTATGATTGATAAGATAATTATTGAAAGTGAAGAAGATGTTAATATTTCATTATATAATGGTATTGATGTTGCCTTTGGTGCTCTAGATAATGTAGAATATAAACTAAGATTATTAGATGAGATATTGAATCATTCAGACGAAAATAATATATTAATTAATAGAATAATTATGAATAGAGACGAACACCCTATAATAGTTATTGATGATTAGAAATGAGGTAGGAAATGAAAAGGATCAAAGAGTATTTAGCACTTATATTGGTTTCTATTTTTTTAGGTATGATACTATCTATTCATTATAAAACTGTAAATAAGAGTGTTGGAGAAGGAGTCTTACCGGTTCAAAGATCCCAACAACTGGCAGCTGAGTTAAAGAATGTTCAAAGCGATAAAGAGGCCTTGATAAATAGAGTAACCGAACTGGAGTCAAGAATAGAACAATATGAAAAAAGTGAAGTTGATAAAAATATATATGCTGAAAACCTTTATAAGGATGCAATGAAATATAGGATGTTAGCAGGATATGTAGACTTAGAAGGAGAAGGCATAATTTTGGAGATAAATGATCCACCAGCAGATTTACAGTTTGGGGTTGGATATACCATTGTTGATGAATTGGATTTGATATTACAAGTAATCAGTATACTCAATGCAGCTGATGCAGAAGCCATATCCATCAATGATCAAAGATATACATCCTTCACAGAAATAGTAAGAGCTGGAAATCACATTGAAATCAATGGTGTTTCCAACAGCTCACCTATAGTTATCAGAGCGATAGGTAATCCTAGTACTCTAGAATCTGCTTTATCCATTAAAGGTGGGATGATATGGTATCTGAGGAATCTGGATTATGTAGTTCATATTAGACAGGATGAAAATATACTTATACCTAGGTATCGAAAAATAAAAGAATTTATATATGCTGAACCAGTTGAAGACAGCATATCTTGAGAGTGATAAAGATGAAATACAAAAATAAATTCATCATTGCATTATTAAGTATAATATTGGGAATTTTTATAGCAATTCAATTAAAGGCCAATGTGGAAGCATATGTTCCTATAACTCTTCAATCAATTGAGAATACAAGAGCTGAGATTCAGTCGATTAAAAATGAATTAGAGGAGTTAAACGAGATAATATTAGCCAAAGAGGAAGAATTAAAGGTCTTAGAGGACATTGCAAATGGGGATGAAAATATTATCGATGTTTTGCAAGACAATTTATATAAGAATATGATTATCTCTGGTTATGTAAAACTAGAAGGACCTGGAATCTCCATCAAGATGTATGATAACCCTAGCAGTGAAATAGTAGGATTTGATATAAATGATGATATTATACACGATACAGATGTTTTGAATATTTTTAATGATTTATGGTTAGCTGGTGCAGAAGCGATTAGTATAAATAATGAGAGAGTACTATCTACTTCAGAAATAAAATGTAATGGTCCTATAATTAGAATAAATAGCAGAGCAATAGGTACACCTTTTATTATAAGAGCAATAGGAGACCCACAGTTATTGATGGCATCAGTAAATGCACCTGATACTTATGGTGATCTTTTAAAAAATGTTTATTTTATAGGTTTTGAACCAAAGATAGAAGATAGAGTAATTATTTATGAATATAAGGGAGATTTTGCATTTAATTATGCTAAGCCTAAGGGAGAAGGTGATATTTAATGGTGGTCGCACTTATAGGGATATTGATTGGAATAATCATTGGCTTTATATTGCCATATACTTATAATACAGCTTATTCATTATATATTTCAATTGGTATATTAGCTAGCTTAGACTCAGTATTTGGGGGGGTAAGGGCTAATTTAGAAAATAAATTTAATATAAAAGTATTCATTTCAGGCTTTTTTGGAAATGCAATTCTAGCAGGCTTCTTAGCATATATTGGGGATAGGCTTGGTGTTCCTCTATATTATGCAGCAATATTTACATTTGGTGGAAGATTGTTCGATAATTTTGCTGCCATAAGAAGATTATTATTATTTAAAGATAAATCTGCAAATTAGATTCATATTACAATAATAATTAGAGCTACTATAAGACAAGGGGGATACTAACATGTTTGATTTTGATGTTGAAGTTGAACAATTTGCTAAAATTAAGGTTATTGGAGTCGGTGGAGGTGGAAGCAATGCTGTAAACCGAATGATAGACCATGGAGTTAGAGGTGTGGACTTTATCGCAGTAAATACAGATAGACAAGCTTTGAATTCATCTAGAGCTGAGATAAAGATTCAAATAGGTGAAAAGATGACCAAGGGGTTAGGTGCAGGGGCTAATCCAGACATTGGAGCCAAAGCAGCTGATGAAAGTAGAAATGATATTACA
>CAZZCQ010000011.1:0-12922 GCA_964652285.1 uncultured Tissierella sp. | reverse complement strand
AAATAGTGCTTTAAATATATTTCCTTCTGTTAAGTTGTTTATTCTGCTCATATATCACATCACTTCTCTTCTCTTTGTTGTTTAATTAGATCAAATCCATTAATGAAATGCATACTAATAATAGTTAATATTCCTACTAGAAAAATAATAATTAACCTGTTCCTAAAATCTGATATAAAGACTGTTAAAAATATTATAAATATCATCAAAGGATGGGCTATTCGAGACCACAATGTGGATTTTATTTCAATTATGTCTCCATCTTTAACCTCTATTTCATTACTCTTAATTCCGAATTGACTAACTTTTAGATTACCATAATCATCAGGCAAATCAATTTCAATAGATTGCTTCTCACCAATGCTAGCAACTTCTTTTCCATTCAACTTTAATTGAATTTGTGATGCCATGCCTTGCCATCCCGTATTGCGTTTAATCTTAATTGTCATCTTATCAGCTCCTTATTTGTGATAGGGTTCATCTTTCATTATCTTCCATGCCCTATAAATCTGCTCTAATAATATCAATCTCATCAACTGATGAGGGAATGTCATCTTTGAGAAGGATAATTTAAAATTACTCTTACTTCTTACTTCATCTGAAAGACCTAAAGACCCCCCTATTACAAATGTAATATCATTTATTCCAGATACCATAATATCTTCCATCTTTTTCGACAATTCTTCTGAGGAAATCTCCCTTCCTTGTATTTCCAGGGAAATAATAAAGGAATTTTGAGGAATTTTAGATAATATCTTCAAACTCTCTTTCTCTTTGACTGCTTCCTTTTCTTTATCTGATAGATTTTCTGGTGCCTTTTCATCCTCTACCTCAGTGATTTTTAGATTACAATATCTAGATAATCTCTTAGAAAATTCCTTTATACCTTCTTGTATGTATTTTTCTTTAATCTTACCAACAGCAATTATACTTATATTCATTTTTCACCTACAATCTAATTTGTCTAGTATAGTATAACACAATTTTCTATATATAATAAACTATATGTAGATGTCAGGACACAAAAAGTGGACAGAACTCCTGACCCTCTGTCCACTCTTTATATCTTAAGTTTATCTTTTATTGGTCACTGTGATGGTAACTGATTTTGTTAACCCATCCCAAATAACTTCACAATCTAAGTTTTCTGCAATAAATCTCAAAGGTAACATTGTCCCATCACTTGATGAGATATATGGTGCTACATCTGTTTCCTTATTTGTATTATTAACCCTTGCATTATTTTCCCCTATCCAAAGATGTATTACACTACCCTTTAGATATACACTAACTCTCTGGTCTGATTGTCTCCAATCTACTCTACCACCCATTGCTTCAATAACTGCTCTTATAGGGAGGAAGGTCCTACCACTCTTAATGATTACATCGGTACCCTTTCCTGGATCAATCTCTTTTCTTTCGCCATTTACATACATGTATTTGCTTCCTACATGTAAGACAATTGTTGTAGTTTTTTGGGTGGATTTAATTGATACTTCATTGGATACAACCCCTAGAGAATTGTCCTTATAAACTGGTCTCATTATATAGTAATAGTTGGTATCATCCTTAATGTTCTTGTCAATATAAGATAATTCTTCCACTGGAAAATCTGTTATCGGAGTACTAGACTGTCCTCCAGATTTGGTTGCTCTATATAGATAATATCCAATTATAACTCTAGAATCCGTTGGTTTATCCCAATATAGGTAGATACCATCATCAGTAGTTCGCGCTCTTAGGTTCATTAGAGGATTTAATTTAGTTGTTACTTCATTGGATACAGCTCCCAAAGAATTGTCTTTAAATACAGGCCTTAATACATAGTAATAAGTGATATTTTCTTTTATATTATAATCTGTATAAGTTGTTCCTTCTATTGGAAAATCAGTAATAGGGGTACTAGATTGCTTACCTGAAGCAGTAGCTCTATATAGATTATATCCTATGATGTCCTTTGTGTTTGCAGGCTTAGTCCAGCTAAATGTAATGCCTTTATCACCGGCTTGGGCACTTAATACTAACTTACCGTATTTGGATTGGTCCACACCAACTAATTCAAATGTCTCCCTGATATTATTGTGCCCATAACTATAGCCTGGGGCTATCATAAATGATATCAACAATACCATTATCAATGCTAATACCGTAGTAGCCTTGAATTTTTGCCTTAATCTCATCTTAAACATCTCCTCACATTATATAAAAATTGTTATATCTACTGTATTATTAGTATTTAATTATCGATAATATTCTTAATCTAAAAAACTGTAATAAAAATGAGATATTTGTAGCCAAATGTGTAGGAAACTGCAAACTATGTCTCTCCGCCTATATTCGCTTGTTCTTACTATATCAATTTCTTAACCTCTTCTAAAACTCTATCATAATTTGGATGAGAGCCTACTTCCTTAACATACTCCACATATTTTACAGTATTGTCTCTATCCAATACTACGATACCCCTACTTAACAATCTTAGCTCCTCTATTACAAATCCATAGTTCATCCCAAAGGATAAATCTCTATGGTCTGATAGGGTGATTACCTTGTCTATTCCATGTGCTCCACAGAATCTCTTTTGAGCAAATGGTAAATCAACCGATAGTGTCAAAATTACTACATCACCTAAGTCAGCAGCCATCTCATTAAAAGTAATTGTCTGTAATTCACAAACCCCTGTATCAAGTGATGGCAATACAGAAATAATCTTTATATTATCCCCAGCATCCTTTAGGGAATATCCTGCATTATCATTCTTTAACACCATGAAATCTGGTGCTTTATCGCCAACCTTAATCTCCTTTCCAACTAGGGTAATTGGATTACCTTGCATGGTAAATATATTTTCTCGTCTATCTATCATTCTTTATCTCCTCCTTCTGACATATAATTACCCAATTTATATCAACTTATCCAAAAAAACAATGGGGTAAAGGTCATACCCCACATCCCATATCATTAGAAGCTTTTAAATACAATTTCTACATCCATCTCTTCTCCATCTCTTATTATCCTTAAGGTGGCACTATCTCCAATCCTATAATTATAAAGAAGTCTTCTCAAGCCTGGCATCGTATCTATCTGTGTACCATCCATGTTTACAATAATATCCAAGGCTTTAAGTCCAGCTTCAGCTGCTGCGGAGTCAGGTATTACCTCTGCAACAACAACTCCATTATCTACTCCTAAATCTATGCCGGTTCGTAGTTTAAAGGATTCTACTTGTTCCCCATTAAATCCTATATATACACTGTTAAATTCACCATCTTTAATTACTTCTTCTACGATTGGCTTAGCTAAATTTATTGGGATTGCAAATCCTAATCCTTCTCCGGTTTGCATCTTTGCAGTATTGATTCCTATTACCTGTCCTTGACTATTCAAGAGTGGTCCACCACTGTTTCCTGGATTTATAGAAGCATCGGTTTGTATTAAATCCTCTATAACATTATATTGGTCGATTCTTATAGACCTATGAAGACCACTTATAACGCCAGATGTAACTGATCTTTGAAAATCTAAACCCAATGGATTCCCTATAGCAACTGCTAGTTCACCTACATTTAAATCATCAGAATCACCCATTTCTGCAACATGAAGATTCCTTCCCTCTGCTTTTACCACCGCTAAATCCAATAAGGTATCATACCATAATACTTCGCCTTCAGTTGTTTGACCATCTTCAAATAGAACATTAATACTTCTTGCTCTTCCATCGCCTATTACATGAGAGTTTGTCAGAATATATCCTCTATTATCAACTATAACACCTGAACCAACTCCCTCTTGAGGTCTTTCCCAAATCCATTCTCTTGTCATCACAACAGTAGTAATTCCTACAACAGAATCCATTGTTTTTGCTGCAACCGCAGTTACTACATTATAATCATCAGTAGGAGTGATTGTAATCTCATTAATTGGTCTATCAATAACACTTAATTGTTGATACATATCAGGCATTGGTAATATTTTGCCAAATAAATAGGTAGGTGCTATATAAGAAGATACTACTCCTCCAATAATTGCTGCAATTAGAGCTACAAGCAAATATGAGAAAAACCCTCTCTTTTTAGGTGGTCTGTTGTAACTTTTATAATTATAATTATCATAGTTGCTATAATTATTATAATTGCCTCTATCATCCATCTGATTGCCCCCAAAATTTATTTATTTTAAACTAAATACTTCAGTAGCATTATCCCTGTGGGTTAAGCCTAGCACTATATCCTTATGTATATCAATTCCTAATTTTTCAATGCCACGCCTTGCTGTTTCAAACGCTAACTCTGGTATATTATTATCCTGACTTAAATGTCCTAATAATACTATTTCTCCTCTTCCAGTTAATACATTATCTAATACTCTTCCACAATCGTCATTAGATAGGTGACCTCTAGTACTTAATATCCTCTGTTTCAATGCCCAAGGATAACTTCCTTCCTTTAACATCTTTATATCATGATTTGATTCTATTAAATATAAATCTGAGTTTCTAATACTATCTATTATATTATTATTTACCCATCCTGTATCCGTTACCACACTTATTTTTTTATTTTTATAGTATACTATATAGCCGACAGGGTCTGCTGCATCATGGAAAATACCTACAGGATATATGGTTAAATCCCTAAGTTCAAAATCTTGTTCAGTTGTAAAGACTTTGATATTCTCTTCTTTTATTTTTCCGATTGTAGTCTCCATAGCCTTCCATGTATCAGCATTAGCATATATAGGTATATTATATCTTCTTGATAATATACCTACTCCTTTAGAATGATCAATATGCTCATGAGTCACAAATATTGCATCTATGGAGTTGGGATTTACTCCTTTAGATGACATCAATTTTTCTATGGCGATACCACTAAGTCCTGCATCTATTATAATTCTTGAATTCTTGGTCTCTATATATTGACAATTACCACTGCTACCACTTGATAATGAACAAAATTTAAATTCCATCTGTTATCCCCCCATTTAATCTAACCCTTATATTATAGCATAGAAAAAGGAACAACACAGGAGTTGTTCCATACGAATTAATTAATGTTCCAATTAATAATCATCTATAAAAACCTTATACCCATCATCAAATTGTATTCGCCATGCAGGAATTGCTCTACCTTGTTGTGCATCAAGGGGATCTTGGATATATTCATGTTTTTCTGGATCGAAATAATGGCACAATGATATATCTTGTATGGTCTTCCCATATACCTCATTCATGCTCAACAAAGCTAATATTGATTTAGGTGCACTGCTTATGAATATTGGTGTTTCCCCAACTTCTATTATATTCAACCATAAACGCTCAAATTTCCTAATTCCAGTATTGTCCAACTGAATATTTGTAAAAGCTGATTCCAAATACCTTTCATTATATATTTTAGAAAATTCTATATAATACCTACCTTCTGTTTCCTTTATATAGGATAATTTCATATCAATGGTATCGTACCCTAAATCAATTAAGAAGCTAGTAGCCATCTCTATTGCATCATCATTGGTCTGAAGTTGATAGTTATCACCTGTTTTATTGGATTCAAATATAATTAGTTTTTCATTTATTATAGTTAATTTTTCATCCTCAGTTAATATTTCAACAAGCCCATCTCCTTTGATGGAAACCCTACCATCATCAGAAAAAAACTTTTGATTTAATTCAAATGTCTTATAGGTTTCAAATTCAACGGCTAGACCTTCTAAGCTAGGGATATCTCTTGGTATTTCAACATCTACTGATATACCCTTATTGCTTAAGAGTCTTATGGTATCTTCAATAAAATCTTCGCTAACAGTTGACTCTATATCTTGATTTGAATTATATACTGCAAAACCAAGTATAATGTTAACTATTACTAAAGATATAATAAGAATTGTTTTTGCTTTAGACCAATCCATTTTAAATCACCCATTATTTTTCATAGACTAAAATACCATTATTAGCATCAAATGCATATGTTCTTCCCATGTATTTAATAGCCCAAACAGCTATCAATTCTTCGTCATACTCTTTTAAACATGGATCATAATATGAAAGTGTAATATCTTCAATAGATTCTAAAACCCTATCTACCATGCCAGAAATCTTTTCAGCAGAATCAAGATTGTTTTTGCTCAAATAAATATCCTCAAAGAAATGATAATTCATATCAATTATATCTATAGCAGGTAGGATTTTATCTTCCTCCACAGTTTTACTTGGTATTTTATTCATATCTTTTCTAGCATAATACTTATAGCTTCTCACATGATCATTAAAAACCTCAATACTTACATATTCTATAACCTCTAAATTCCCCAGTATAACGGGTATTCCTCTTACTCTATATCTAAAAAACAATCTATACCCAACATTTTCACCTTGTTCAATATCTTGGATATCAGCTAGATACATCCCTTTTGGAACCTCTGCTTTTTCTGATAAGAAATCTACAGCAGTAGATAAACTCAAAAATAAGTTTCTCTCCGTAACCTTATTCTCCAATACATGAAAATACTCAATTATACCATTGGTGTTTAGTTTTAAAATCTTTTGATTATTTTCATATATTGTAGACCCATTTTTTTCTTCTATTTCTCTTATATAATCTATGTCACTTTCCAAAAATTTCTCAGCCAGTTGTTCTTTCTCCCTAGTACTATACGAAAATATTTCATTTGCTACATAAATCTCTGGCAATGTATACTCTATCTCAAAGGAAACAAATATATCACTCTTTACTCCATAGTCTTTCATTGAATGATAATAGGTATGCTCCTTGGCTTCTGCGATTTTATCTAACTCAAGTACCAAGGCTGTAGTGTCTATATCTTCAAGGCTGACAGAAATATGTTTATTATCTCCTGAAAAAACAAAAAATGGACTATTATTACCTAAATAGACATAAATACTTTCTACTTTTGGTATAGTATCCACTATCATATTTGCATCCTTAATATCCCAAGCTCTAGTCAAAATATAAGTATTAACCTCACTTGGAAAATAGAATACTAGAGATTTTTCATTATGATAAGTCAAATATTCATCATCAGTAATCTCTGTTATTTCTATGTCTTTTGTACTCAATACTTTTATTAAGTTATCTCTAGACTTTGACCACATCCCATATTTTGAATCATCATACATGATTGTGTGACTTATCTCACTAAAATTCAGTAGATATTTATTGGGAACAATAATGTCCGATAAAGCATAAGAATCAAATTCATCATCAGCACTGCTTGCAAATTTGAATAAGTCTTCTGGTGTTCGTAACCATAGGTTCTTAGCTAATATCACACTAATACTTACCAAGGATATCAGTAGAAAAGTCTTTAACCTTTCTTTCATTTAAATCATCCCCTATCTTTGGCAAGCATTACTTAATTAAGTTTGTTATTCCACCAAATCTTGCTTCTCTTGAATTGATAGTATTGGATTGAGCAATATAGTCATCGTATACTAAGATAATATATTCCATAGGTTGAATCCCTTCAATATCAAAAGTAACTACTATCTTATTGATTCCCATTACTAAGTCTAACTGTTTTTGGAAGAAACCCATATTCCCCGAAGTAACTGTTTCAGTAAATATCTCAATATAATCTTCCCCTGAAGGCAAATTTTCTAAATTAAAGTTCTTCCTTGTAAGATCAGTTGTTCCATAAATATCAACTATAACATCTGTTCCTGTAGGTGCTTTCCCATTAATCAAATAAACCCTATCAGTTATTGAAAAAGAACTCTTGCCTGGATTAAATACTTCATATTTACTTAAATCTATCTCATTAGCATATGCTTGATTATCGAATGCACCAATGAATATAAAGCATATAACTACTAAAAAACAAATCGATAACTTTTTAATCATTTTTATACCTCCTTACTACAAAATATATCTATACTTATTATATAGTCTAACTAATTATACAACAGTTATATTACAAACATATTACAAGACAGTTAAGATTAAATTACACCTGTTTTATGGGTAGCTTTATACTTATTTCTGTTCCAATACCTAATTGACTTTCTAAGCTTAAACTTCCATTATGGGCTTCGACTATTTCTTTAGCTATAGAAAGACCAAGACCAGTCCCTCCAAGCTCTCTACTACGTCCCTTTTCTACCCTATAGAATCTTTCAAATAATCTTTTTTGATCCTCTACTGATATCCCAATTCCATTATCCTTTATCTTAAGTGTTACATCTTCTCCATCCTGATATCCCATTACTTGAATTTTACCATTATCCCCTGAATACTTATTAGCATTTGAGAGTACATTTAATATTACCTGCTCAATACCATCCTTATCCATTGTAACCTTTGGTAGACTTTCCTCAATTTGTACATTTATCGATTGATTTTTTTTCTTAAATGATAAGCCCAATTTAACTAAGGCATCATCTATTACATCATTTACTGAAATATCAGCCATCTTCCACTTGGTCTTCTTGTAATCTAAATTTGAGAGTTGTAATAAGTCCTTAACCAATCTTGTCATTCTATCACATTCAGAATCAATAACACCTAAGAATTGGTCACTTGTTTCTTCATCCAAATCACCATCTATCAAGGTCTCTGCATAACTCTTAATAGTGGTAATTGGCGTTTTCAACTCATGGGATACATTGGCAACAAATTCTTTCCTTATATTATCCAATTTATGCTCATAGGTGATATCTTGGAACACAATTATTAAACCCCCTGTATCTCCTTCATCATATTTAAAAGGTGCATATTTTACCTTATAGAATTCATTATCAATACCGATAATTTGATCTCCTTCTAAATCTTCAAAATTATCATAATCCACATCTTCTAAATGGATATTCTTTAAATCAAATGTATTCTTCAAGTCTTTTTCATTTAGTTTCAAAAGGTCCATGGCAATTGGATTTGCGTGGATAATGTTATTATTTTTGTCAATAGCTATAACACCCTCTGCCATATACTTAAAAATAGTATCAAGCTTGCTCCTTTCTAAGTCCATATCATACAAAGTATTTTTTAATTTCAATGTCAGATAATTAAACATACTGGCTAATTGTCCAATCTCATCATTGGACTTAACCTCTACAAATTGATCAAAATCCCCCTTAGCCATCATTTCAGCCTTTTTTGTCACATCACGAATAGGCACAGTTATACTACTTGCAATCAAAAATCCCAACAATACAGTAATAGCTAAAGCAAATATTGTAGCATTAGTCATTATTATTCTTGATTCATCAACAGTATTGTATACACCTGTTAAATCAGATGTCATATATAATACCCCTCTAACCTTACCCAAATCCGATATAACTGGATAGACCAAATGTTTATTATACCTATCCTCATTCAATTCTTTAATCACTGCATCATCTTTTTCACCATTAAAAGCCTCCAGTATAAGCTCAGTATCTAGGTGCTTATAAGACAATGCATTTTCACCAATTGGATTTTGACTTCCCTTTGAAGACGATGCAATTATAGTGGGTACCTCTTCATTATATATTACATAGAAGGACTCAGTTGAGCCTATCCTCCATTCATCCAAATAATCTTGAATTTCTTCCCTATTTTCAAACCAGTTGTCTGAAGCTATGTAGCTGGAGCTACTCTCTAATGTAACCATATATTGCTCCATATTATTGCTTATATGAGCTATTTGCTGTGCTTCTAATCTATCAATAATAAATACGCCAACTATTACCATGGCAATAAAAACAAGCAAGAAATATACTACAATAAATTTCCACCTAATACTGGAAAACATATCTACGCCCTCCTGAAATAGTACCCTACTCCTCTTTTGGTCAATATATATTTGAACTCACCATCAGTATCTTCGATTTTTTCTCTAAGTCTTCGAACAGTAACATCTACAGTTCTAATATCTCCATAATATTCATATCCCCATACTTCTTCCAACAATTGTTCTCTTGAAAAAACCTGATCACCACTTGATGCCAAAAATTTCAATAATTCATATTCTCGAAGTGTAAGATCTATTACTTCCCCATTTTTTTTGACTTCATATTTATTTAAATCTATGGTTAAGTCATCTGAAACAATAAAGTCATTTGCCCCATCTACATAATTGATATTTACTCTTCTAATATTAGCTTTGACCCTTGCTATTAACTCTCTCATACTAAATGGTTTTACTACATAATCATCTGCGCCAAGTTCTAGACCCAGTACCTTGTCTACTTCCTCTTCTTTAGCAGTTAGCATAATAACTGGTTGATGATAATTAACTCTGATTTCCTTTAATACTTGAAATCCATCTTTTTTTGGCATCATTATATCCAATATCACAAGATCTGGATTCCATTGCTCTACCTTCTCTATGCATTCTTGTCCGTCATTTGCGGTCTGTGCAATGTATCCTTCTTTTTCAAGATTAAACTTGATAATATCTGCTATTTGTCTTTCATCATCCACTACTAGTACTTTGCTAGTCATTAATATCACTCCATTTTTCTTATCTACTATAAATTATCTTATAATTGATGATCAAAGTCAATTCATATTAATTCCAATTTAGTGGTCTGTCACTCTGAGGAGCTAGTGCCGACGAGGAATCTTTGTTTTCTTCAATACACCAAGGTTCTTTTCATGACATTCGAATGATAAAAATTCATTTGCATTTATCTATTACTTATTATATAATAAGTAATACAAAAGGGGAGTAGCTTGTAATTAGTTAATCGTCAATACGGGTAACCCGGTTAACTACCTATAAAATGGAAGCAAGACCTTTGTTTAAAGATATATCTTAAACAAGGGTTTTTTTTGTTTGTATTTTTGTTTATAAGGTATACTATTATTATGAGGAGGACTGGTACTATGGACTGGTATAAGTTGAGCAAGGATGAATTATTATCCAAGCTTGAGACTGACCAAGAGAATGGTTTAGACCAAGATGAAATCGAATCAAGATTAGTACAATATGGCTACAATCAATTAGAAGAAGAGGAGGGAAAGAGTTTTTTAACAAAACTTAAAGAACAATTTTCAGACTTTCTAATTTTAATACTTATTGGAGCTGCAATCATTTCCTTTCTGGTCGGCGAAAGATCAGATGCAGTTGTTATAATGGCTATTGTAATAATCAATGCTTTATTAGGTATTTATCAAGAAGGTAAAGCTGAAAAAGCTTTGGAAGCTTTGAAGCAAATGGCTTCACCTACTGCTAAAGTAATTAGAAATGGACATTTAGAAGTTGTTCCTTCTAGTACTCTAGTCCCTGGGGATATAATTATATTAGAGACGGGAGATATAATCCCATCAGATTTAAGACTTATAGAGTCTTCAAATTTGAAGATTGAAGAAGCTTCACTAACCGGTGAATCTGTCCCAGTAGAAAAAAATGCTCATGATAGCTTTACTGAAGATGCTTCCCTTGGGGATAGAACTAATATGGCCTATATGAGTACTATAGTAACATATGGTAGAGCCAAAGGTGTTGTAGTGGAAACTGGTCACGGTACAGAAATTGGGAAAATAGCAACAGCTATCCAATCATATGAAGATGAACAAACACCTTTACAAAAACAATTGAATCAATTAGGAAAATTCTTAGGTATTACTACTCTTATTATATGTGGAATAGTCTTTGGAGTGGGGCTTCTTCAAGATAGAGATTTACTTGATATGTTCATGATTTCCATATCCTTAGCTGTAGCAGCTATTCCTGAAGGATTGCCCGCTATCGTAACTATTGTATTATCATTAGGTATGAATAGAATGGTAAAGCGGAATGCAATAGTCAAAAAACTATTAGCTGTAGAAACATTAGGTTCTACGACAGTAATCTGTTCTGATAAGACTGGTACTCTAACACAGAATGAAATGACAGTAGTTAAAGTCTATACAAATGGAAAAATATTAGATGTAACAGGTACGGGCTATGAACCAGTGGGTGAATTTAAACATGATAATGAAACTATTGCCTCTAGTTCAATAGGTGATTTAGAAACATTATTATCAATAGGTATCTTGGCAAATGATGCTTCATTAGAGTTAACAGAAGAAGGATATAAAGTCATAGGAGACCCTACAGAAGGTGCATTAGTTACATTGGCTGGTAAGGCTAATATGACAAGTGAGGATGTAAATGCCTCATATCCTAGAATAGAAGAGATTCCATTTGATTCATCCAGAAAGATGATGACAACCTTCCATAGTAATTATCTTCCTGAAAAAATAGTTTCCTTTACCAAAGGTGCACCAGATATAATTATAAATAGGTGTAGTCATATAAGTATGAATGGTAGATTGATTCCTTTTACTGATGAACTTAAAGAAGAGGTTCTTGGAGTAAATAGTAAGTTCTCAAGAGGAGCTCTTAGGGTATTAGCTGGAGCATATAGAGAATATGATCAACTACCAGATGATATATCATCAGATAATAATGAAAACAATATGATATTCGTTGGTTTGACTGGTATGATAGATCCACCAAGGCCAGAAGCAAAAGAAGCAATTAAATTATGCAAAAAAGCTGGTATCGACACTATCATGATAACTGGTGACTATAAAGAAACAGCCTTTGCCATAGCAAAGGAATTAGGAATGGCTCAAGATGAAAGTCAAGCAATGATGGGTGCTGAATTAGATAAGTTAAATGATGAGGAGTTACAAGAAATAGTCAAAAATACTAAGGTATTTGCTAGGGTATCACCTGAGCACAAAGTAAGGATTGTATCCGCATTAAAAGCAAATGGTGAGATTACAGCAATGACAGGCGATGGAGTTAACGATGCTTTAGCACTCAAAAAGGCAAATATCGGTGTATCCATGGGTATTACAGGTACGGATGTTGCCAAGAACACAGCAGAATTGATTCTAACAGATGACAACTTTGCTAGTATAGTTGCAGCAGTTGAAGAAGGTCGAATTATTTATGATAATATTAAGAAGTTTGTATTCTTCTTATTATC
>CAZZCQ010000010.1:0-13406 GCA_964652285.1 uncultured Tissierella sp. | reverse complement strand
ACTTAATTCCTTTAATAGGCAAGCGACTTCCACAGAGCCTATGCTTCTAATAAAGGAAACAATACCCTCTGAGTCGCTAAGATCAGTATTTGTCTCTTCTAACATGGCTTGACTAACCTTTACGGTTGCAAGCCTACTATCATAATAGAATTTTAGTGTAGATAGAGACTTAATAAATAGTTTGGCCCTCTCAATGCTATACTTCTCATATAAATTGATATTGATGTCTTTAATATTGATACCAGCAGCAATCAATTCTGCTACTATCTTATGTGTATCACTGGTTACGCTTTCATATCGAAAACTACCTGTATCTGTATTGATGGCAACATATATATTGGTAGCTATATCCTCATCTAGACTAATACCCATCATTGTAGTTAACTGATATATCAACTCTCCAGTAGCTGCTGATTTAGGATTAATTATATTTATGTCTCCAAATTTCGTATTACTTATATGATGATCGATATTTATTATAAAATTTGCTTTGCTTAATAATTCTTTATTCTTACCTAATCTTTCAACATCACTTGAATCAACAGTTATCATCAAGTCAATTGTGCCAAGACTCTCCTTATAATCTACTAAGAAATCTTTACCTGGCAAGAAGATATAATCACTAGGTATGGTATCATTAATCAGTACAAATACATTTTTGTCCAATTTCTTTAAAGCTTGGGCTAAGGATAGGCTAGAGCCAATACTGTCACCATCAGGATTTATATGAGAAGCAATAAATATGTTTTTACTTTGCTTGATTTTATCTATTGCTTCATTCATAGATTTCATCAATAAATCATTCATTATTTGTACCCCTTTTTTCTTGGTCTTCTTTATTAACTTTTTCTATCAATTCATTAATATGCATTGCATTTTCAATTGACTTGTCAATAAAAAACTTAGGCTCTGGTACATGTCGTAAATCAATCCTACTCCCAATCTCTTTCCTAATATATCCCTTAGCACTTTCTAGACCTAATAGAGTACTTTCCTTTTCCAAGTCATCTCCTAACACAGAGATATAGATGTTAGCAAAACTCAAATCCCTAGTTACCTCCACCTTAGTTACAGTAGCCATTCTATTAATTCTAGGATCCTTTAAACCATGAAACAAAAGATTTGACATAACCTTCTTTACTTCTTCAGAAATTCTATTAATTCTCTTGATATTCATTGACCCTCACCTATCTTTCAACTTCTTTGATAATAAATGCTTCAATCATGTCTCCTTCTTTAATATCATTATAATTCTCTAAGCCTAATCCAGCCTCATATCCAGAAACTACCTCTCGGACATCATCTTTAAATCTTCTGAGTGATGAAACATCGCCTTCAAAGATGACTACATCGTCTCTTAATAATCTAACTCTTGCATTTCTAGTAATTTTGCCATTGACAACATATATACCCGCTATAGTATTATTATTAGGAAGCTTAAAAGTCTGTCTAATTTGACATCTGCCAAGTACTTCTTCAACTAACCTAGGAGAAAGCATACCCTTTACTGCATCTTGGATATCCTTTATTGCTTCATATATAACTCTATATGTTCTTACATCAACCATTTCTCTTTTTGCAATTTCGATTGCACTTAGATTAGGCCTTACATTGAAACCTATTACTATAGCATTTGATGCAGATGCTAGCATTATATCATTCTCATTGATACCACCAACACCACTGTGAATTATATTGATTTTGACCTCTTCATTATCTAGTTTTTCTAAAGATTGTGCTAATGCTTCAATAGAACCTCTAACATCCGCTTTGATGATAATATTTAAGTCTTTGATCTCCCCTTCTTTTATCCTATCAAATAGATCTTCTAATGATACTCTAATCAGTGTTGAGGATTTAATTTGTTCTTCTCTAACCATCTCCCTGTTTCTCTGTGCAAAAGATCTGGCTTTTTTTTCATCATCAACTGAATACATTAAGTCACCTGAATTAGGTACCTCAGAAAGACCAAGTACTACGACAGGTGTAGATGGACCAGCTTTTTTTATACTTTTCCCTTTATCATCAAACATCGCTCTTATCCTACCACTAGCCACTCCTGAAACAACCATATCTCCAGTGGATAAGGTCCCCTTTTGTACTAGTACAGTTGCTAATGGTCCTTTACCTTTATCTAGCTGCGCTTCAATTATTGTCCCAACTGCATTTCGATTTGGATTGGCTTTCAATTCTTGCATCTCAGCAACCAAGAGTATCATCTCTAACAACTCATCTATATTCATTCTACTCTTAGCAGACACTGGAACAGTTATAGTATCGCCACCCCAGTCTTCTGGCAATAATCCATTTTCAAGTAATTCTTGTTTAATTCTCTCAATATTTGCAGTTGGTTTATCTATTTTATTTATTGCAACTATCATAGGTACTTTTGCAGCTCTAGCATGATTTATTGCTTCTATAGTCTGAGGCATGACACCATCGTCAGCTGCCACAACTAGAATAGCAATATCAGTTACACTAGTCCCTCTTGCTCTCATTGCAGTAAAAGCTTCATGTCCAGGTGTATCCAGAAATACTACCTTTTTATCATTAACTCTTACTGTATAGGCACCAATATGTTGTGTAATACCTCCTGCCTCACCAGATGTTACATGTGTTTCTCTTATGGCATCCAATAAAGATGTCTTTCCATGGTCAACATGCCCCATAACTGTTACCACTGGCGGTCTAGTAATTAAATTCTTAGAGTCATCTTCAAAATCCAATTTGAATTCTCCTAATAAATCCACTTCTGTAGGCTCAGTAACCTTTACATGAGTGCCAAATTCTTCAGCGATTAATGAAGCAATTTCTGAATCAATTTCTTGATTTTGACTAGCCATAACCCCAAGTGTGATAAGCTTTGTAATTACCTGAGAAATATTTACTCCCAGAAGATCTGCCAATTCTTTTACAATAATATTTTGACCAATCTCTATAGTATCTCCTTCTTTATTTGATTTGGCTATATCTTTTTTGCCTTTTACTTGAACCTTATCCAATTTTGTACTCTTGATACTATCTTTATTCTTATCCTTTTTAAGTGATTTATGCTCTTTTTTTGTCTCTATATAATCATCGTCTTCTTCAAGCCCTTCAGTTTCATCATTTTCAACCTTAAAAATATCTTTAATTAATTCTGCCTCTTCTTTATCAATTGAACTCATATGGCTGCTTACATCAATATCTAATTCAATTATTTCATTTAATAATTCTTTACTAGTCATATTCAATTCTTTTGCTAATTCATAAACTCTAATCTTTGACATATAATGCACCTCCTAATTATTGTTTCAATGTATCTCCCTCCTGCTTATAATCCTTTATAAATTCTTTTAATTCCTCATGAATTGAATCAGTGATATCAATTTCAAGATTCTTTGAAATCTTTTTAGATTTTATAGCTAAATCTAAACATTCAACTCTAGGGCAGATATAAGCACCTCTTCCGTTGACTTTCCCTGTTGGATCAATCCTTACTTCCCCATCTGTTGTCTTTACAATTCTAATCAATTCTTTCTTTGGCTTGCCTTCACCACATGCTATACATTTCCTTACAGGTATCTTCCTCTTTTTCATATCAACCACCTCAGCTATTTTCTATTTCAGCATATTGAGATTCAGATTTTATGTCGATTTTCCAATTTGTTAGCTTAGCAGCTAATCTAGCATTTTGTCCTTCCTTGCCAATGGCTAAGGACAATTGGTAATCAGGTACAACTACAATCGCTGATTTTTCTTTTTCATTAACATCTACCTTGACCACTTTGGATGGGCTTAAGCTATTGCCAATAAATTCACTGATATCCTTACTCCAAATAACTATATCTATTTTTTCCCCATTAAGCTCTTCTACAATTGCTTTTACCCTGCTCCCTTTAAATCCTACACAAGCACCTAATGGATCCACATTTGGGTCTTTAGAATAAACAGCAATTTTAGTTCTGGACCCAGATTCCCTAGCAACACCGAATATTTCAACAATACCATTACTGATTTCGGGTACCTCTAATTCAAACAATCTTTTTACAAGTCCAGGGTGAGATCTGGATAAAGTAACTTGAGGACCCTTAGTAGTCTTTTTGACATCTAAGATAAGTAGTTTTAGTCTATCAGATTGATGATAATCCTCACCTTCAATTTGTTCTGCAGGTGGTAATATACCTTCAGTCTTACCTAAATCAATAAACACATTGTTTCTTGATATTCTTTGTATCATACCAGTAATTATCTCGTTTTCCCTATTAATAAACTCATCATAAATGACATCCCTTTCAGCGGTTTTTAGTCTTTGAATAACAACTTGTTTAGCTGTTTGTGCTGCAATCCTTCCAAAAGCCTTAGGAGTAATCTCTATTTGAACAACATCTCCTATTGAGTACTTATCATTTATGTTCTTTGCACCATCAAGATCAATTTCCAAATTCTCATTTTTGATCTCTTCTACGACATCCTTAAGAGCAAAAACCTTAGTCTCACCAGTATCTTTATCAATATCAACTATAACATTTTGTGCAGACCCAAAGTTTTTCTTATAGCTAGATATCAAGGCAGATTCTAAAGCATCAAATATTATGTCTTTAGATATCCCTTTCTCTTTTTCAATTTCATAAAGGGCTTTAATAAAATCTTCGTTCATCTAATAACCTCCTTAAAAATTAATCACTAACTTAACAATTGAAACAAGTTCCCTAGCTAATGATATAGTATCACCTTGCTTGTTCTCAACTGTAATCTTTGTATCATCATAATCAACCAATTTCCCCTTATAGTTTTTCTTATCATTTAAAGACTTATAGAGTTTTATCTCCACATCTTTACCAATATTTCGCTTAAAATCTTTGTCTGTTTTTAATGGTCTGTCCAAACCTGGTGAGGATACTTCCAAATAGTAAGACTCCTCGATAGGATCTATTTCATCTAAAACTATACTTAATCTTTTACTCATTCTTTCACAATCATCAGTAGATACCCCACCTATCTTCTCAATATATACCCTTAAAAAATAATTACCGAACTCCTTAATGTACTCTAAATCAACTAATTCCATATCTAATTCATCAGCTATAGTCTGGGATACCTGACTTACTACTTTTAGCATTTCTCTTCTACTTGTTTTGCCTTTTTTCCTAGAGTTATTACTCACTTTATCCTACCTCCTTTACTATTTGCCATCAGTCGAATCCTTCTATGCGTTTGACCTACAACCTCTATTTGCTCCGCAGGATATAATTCGGGAGTGCCACGCTGGTACCATCGATTTGTAGAAAACCACTACAAATCGGGTTACAACCGGTCATTTTCCGCAGTCGAATCCTTCTATTTCCTTTGCTCCCTTTGGTCGCATGAAAAAACGAAGAGTGGGAGACCCCACTCTTTGTTGCATACCTCTCAATTTAGACAGTATTATTATATCACTATCTGAGGATTAAATCAAATACTAAATAGGCTTAATTGATTGCTTTCAGGCAATTCTTCTAAACATCCATGTTCTTTAAGGGCTTCTATCACTGTTTTAGTTACCTTAGTCCTTTCTACCAAATCCTCTATAGATAAAAATTTAGAGATTTCTCTTTCCTCCATAATCTTTCTAGCTGCGTTCTCTCCAACACCTTCTAGGCTTTTTAATGGAGGTAATATGCCTTCATCATCTACTAAAAATCTATCACTATGTGACTTATATAAATCTACATTGTGAAATACAAATCCTCTTGCATACATTTCTCTTACTACCTCTAATATGCTTAATAGATTTCTTTCCTTTGCTGTAATATCATTTCCTAATGACTCCAATTCATTTATCCTTTTTTCAACTGCTTCATTTCCACACAATATCAGTTGAGCATCAAAATCATTTGCTTTTGTTGTAAAATATGATGCATAGAATGCCTTAGGATGATAAACCTTAAAGTAAGCTATTCTATATGACATCATAACATAAGCAACAGCATGAGCCTTTGGAAACATATATTTTATCTTATTGCACGAATCTATATACCAGGGTGGTAAATCTAAAGCGCTCATTTCTCTCTCATCCTCTTGACTTAGCCCCTTGCCCTTTCTTACCTTTTCCATTATAAAGAAGGATTTTTTCTTGTCCAGTCCTGCATTAATCAAATAGAGCATTATATCCTCCCTAGTGGATATTACTTCAGATATTGTAGCTTTCTTATTCTTGACTAGATCCTGTGCATTATTTATCCATACATCAGTACCATGAGAAAGTCCACTAATTCTCACTAGATCAGAAAATATTTTTGGTTGAGTTTCAATTAACATCTGTCTAACGAATTTAGTTCCAAATTCAGGTATACCCAAAGTCCCTACTTTACAGCAAATATCCTCTTCTTTTAAGCCAATCGGTTCCGTACTGGTAAATAGCTTCATGGTTTTTTTCTCATCTAATGGTATAGTTTGAGGATCAATGCCTGTTATATCTTCAAGCATTTTAATTATTGTAGGAACATCATGCCCTAATATATCCAATTTCAAAATCTTACCACTTATTGCATTGTAATCAAAATGTGTCGTTATAACACCGGTTCTTTTATCATTAGCAGGATATTGAATTGGTGTGAAGTCAAGTATATCCTTATACCTTGGCACTATCATTACGCCACCTGGATGCTGTCCTGATGTTCTTTTTATTCCACTACAACCTTTCACCAATCTATTGACTTCAGCTGGGTTGATATCAATTCCCTTTTCTTCATGATATTTTTTAACAAATCCATATGCAGTTTTTTCAGCAATTGTGCCAATTGTCCCTGCTCTAAAAACATAACCTTCACCAAATAATTCCTCTGTATACTTATGCGCTTTGATTTGATATTCTCCAGCAAAATTTAAGTCTATATCTGGCTCTTTGTTTCCTTCAAAACCTAAAAATACTTCAAAAGGAATATCCTGCCCATCTTTTTTGTATTTGCTATCACATCTAGGACATAATTTATCAGGTAAATCGATACCTGATGATATAGTTCCATCCTCAAAAAATTCACTATTCTTGCACACTGGGCATAGATAATGAGGTTTTAGTGGGTTTACCTCAGTTATACCAGCCATATTTGCTGCAAAGGAAGAACCAACAGAACCTCTCGAACCAACTAAATATCCATCCTCCACTGATTTCCAAACAAGTTTTTGTGCAATGATATACATAACAGCATATCCATTATCTATTATAGATGAAAGTTCCTTTTCTAGGCGTTTTTCAACTATGTCAGGTAGTGGATTACCATATAATTCATAGGCCTTGTCATATGTTATTCGTCTTAAATCATCTTCTGCCCCATCTATAACTGGTGGATATGTTCCCTTAGGAATTGGCTCTATGCTTTCTATCATATTATTTACAAGGTTTGGATTTATTATAACTACTTCTCGTGCTTTGTCTTCACCTAAATATTCAAATTCATTAAGCATCTCACCTGTTGTCCTAAAATATAGGGGTGGTTGCACATCTGCATCTTGGAAACCTTGACCAGCCATTATTATTCTGCGATAAATTTCATCTTCAGGATCTAAAAAATGTACATCTCCTGTTGCGACTACAGGCTTATTGTATTTTCTACCCAACTGATATATAGTTTTATTTATTTCTTCTAGTTGCCTGGTATTCTTCAAAATACCATTGTTTATTAGATGCATATTGTTACCTATAGGTTGAATCTCTAAATAATCATAAAATTTAACAATATTTCTTATGTCAATATTGGATTTCCCTTTCAGTATTCCTTTAAATAATTCACCTGATTCACATGCACTTCCAATGATTAGTCCTTCCTTGTTTTCCTCCAAAAGTGATTTTGGTATTCTTGGCTTTCTATGAAAATATTTAATGTGAGATTCAGAGATGATTCTATATAGATTCTTTAATCCAAGCAGATTTTTTACTAAGATGATAATATGAAATACTTCATCCTTAAATATATCCTTATTAGAATTTAGATTGTTTATTTCATCAAAGCTATTTATATTTCTGGATTTAAGCATTTCAATTATCTTATTAAATATTTCAGATGTTGCTATAGCATCATCCACCGCTCTATGATGATTATCCAAGTTGACATCCAGATGATTGGCAACTGTATCAAGTTTATGATTTTTTAAATTAGGAAAAACAGCTCGAGTTAGTTCAAGAGTATCCAATACTGGGTTATAAAGTCCTAAATTTACAGTTTTTAAATTTTCCCTAATAAAACCAACATCAAAGGTCGAATTATGAGCTACTAAAACACAACCCTTTATAAATTCGTTAAACTCAAGTATTACATCATCTATAGTGGGTTTATCCTTAACCATTCCATCTGTAATACCAGTAAGATCTGATATAAATCCAGGAATATTTCTTTGAGGATTTACAAGTTGACTAAATGTATCAATAATTTGTCCATCTTTTATTTTTATGGCACCAATTTCTGTTATGGCATCATTTATTGCAGAAAGACCTGTAGTTTCTATATCAAATACAACGAATTCATCATAGATCAAATCAGGATTATAATTTGAAACTATCAGTTTTTTGTCATTAACTAGATAGCCTTCTACTCCGTAGATAATCTTTATACCTAATTTCTTTCCAATCTCCATTGCATCAGGAAAGGCTTGTACAACACCATGGTCTGTTATGGCTATAGCTTCATGCCCCCATTGATGAGCTCTTTCAACTATCTTCTTTATATTGGTGACACCATCCAAAGAACTCATTTGAGAATGAAGATGGAGTTCAATTCTTTTATCTTTTGAACTATCCATCCTTATTTGTTTTTCTACTTTAAGCAATGATTTTAGCATCAAGGCAATACTTTTAGCATAGGTATCGTATACAATATCACCTTCTATGATTAGATAATCACCAATATTTATATTAATTAAGAATTCTTCAGCTTTAGTATTGGAGACAAATGATTTAACTAAGATCGAGTCTGTATTATCTGAAACATAAAAGGTGATTAAAGTCCTATTACCTTTTATTGCCCTTGAATCAATTTGGAATACTTCACCCTTGATACTAGCCATATGACTCTCCAAATTTAAAGTGTTTATCTTAACCGGTTTCATCTTTATTGTTTTACCATAGCTATAGTTCTTAGTAGAAAACTTTTTAACCCTTGATTTTGTAGTTAGACTATTTACCTTAGACAAGATATCTTTGGATATAAGTTTTTCCTCATTATCTTTTTCTTCTAGAAATAATTTATCTACTGAATCCTCTTCTACGCATGTAATTTCAACATTTAGATTGGTTTCGAATAAAACTCTATCTTTAATTTCTCTTAAATATCCATTTCTTTCTATTGAACTCATAGCAATAGTATTAGGTAGTTTTAACTCTAGGGTATTGTCTCCAAGATCAAATTTTAAACCCTCAATCCAAGTAATGCTTGAGGGTATCTTATCTTTAATAAACTCACTTAAAGAACCAATATATTTTTCTAGATTGACATCAGATTCAAAATCCATATCATATCTAACATTTATATCAACTTTAAAATCTGTAAAACTTGAGATAACTACTTCCTTTATATCAGCTTTAGTCTCTTCTGTTAATATACTATCTGATTCTATAAATATTATCATACTCATATTCTCTTTGATAATCTCTACTTTATAAATCCATATATTAAACTCATTTAGATAAGAAAATCTATCATTCTTTATTAGTTGCCCAATATTTATCTTCTGCATCGAATATACTCCCTATCATCTTTTGGGTACCTCATTGTCATAACTCTTCTATCCCTTTTACTAGCTCATTTAAAAGGTCTTCCTCTTTGACCTTTTTAACAATTTTCCCTTTTATAAAAATAAGTCCTTCGCCATTTCCTCCGGCTATTCCAATATCAGCTTCCCTAGCTTCACCTGGCCCATTAACATGACAGCCCATGATTGCAACTTTAATGGGCTTGTTAATTCCATCTAAACGCTTTTCTGCTTCTTGAACTAGCTCAATAAGATTAATGTTAGTCCTTCCACAAGTTGGACATGATATTAGCTCAATACCTTCATTTAATAAATTAAGAGATTTGAGAATCTCTCGTCCAACTTTTATCTCTTCAACTGGATCTCCAGTCAAAGAAACACGTATGGTATCCCCTACTCCCATAGCTAATAAAGTCCCTATCCCTACAGAGGATTTTACAGTACCCTTAAAACCTGGTCCTGCCTCTGTAACACCTAGATGTAAAGGATAATCACATAACTCACTCATCTTTAGGTATGATCTAATGGTTAAAGGAACATTGCTCGATTTTAATGAAATCTTTATATCAAAAAACTCTAAATCTTCTAAAAGCCTAATTTGTTCAAGTGCACTATAGACAATAGAATCTTCATTAACCCCTCCATATTTGTCTAGAAACATTTTTTTTATGGAGCCAGAATTTACACCTATTCTTATGGATAAATCCCTTGCTTTACATGCATTTACTATTTCTTTTACTCTATCTAAACTTCCAATATTACCTGGATTAATCCTCAAACCATCTATCCCATATTCTATGGATTCCAAAGCTAACCTATAATCATATTGAATATCAGCAATCATGGGAATGGTTGTATTTTCCTTGATTTGTAGAATTGCCTTAGCATCATCAATATCAGTAATAGCTAATCTAACAATATCACAACCCGCATCAGACAGCCTATTAATTTGCTCTACAGTTTTATTTATATCAGATGTAAGCGTATTTGTCATAGACTGTACAGTAATAGGGTTGTCCCCACCAATTAGTCTGTTTCCTACCCTGATTACTTTAGTCCTTCTTCTATCCATATTAATCACCTTTTATCTTCAACCAAAGATATTCATTTTTAACAAATCTTTGTAGGTTACAACAAGCATTAATCCAAGTAGAAATATTATTCCTACAAAATGAATCCAACCCTCTTTTTCAGGATTTATTGGCTTGCCTCTTATAAGCTCAATTAGCAGAAATACTATCTTACTACCATCTAAAGCAGGTATAGGTAATAGATTTAAGACTCCTAAATTTATACTAATATAACCTAATAAAATCAATAGATTCAACATACCCATTCTGGCAGCATTACCAATTTCATTTATTACCCCTACAGGACCAGCAAAATCATTTATAGACACCCCACCAGTAAATATCATCTTCAAGAAATCAAACATAAGACCTAAAAAAGTAGCCGTCATTTGAAATCCACCTTTGATTCCTGCTATGATGGATTTTTCATAATGAGGTTCAATTCCCAACATCACTCTTCCATCTGTTATAGTCGGTTTTATACTTAAGGTTTCTTCTTCCCCATCTCTAATAATTCCTATATTTAATTCATCATTGCTATCCGAACTAGCAATGGCTTCTGATAATTCATCCCATGTGCTAATTGGAGTATTATTTATAGAAATAAATTTATCTCCCTCTATTACTCCCCCATATTGTGCTGGTGAATCAGGAATAACCCTTCCAATTATATTAGTAGGGCTACCTAAGCTGAAGGAGACAATCGAGAATACGACTATTGCTAAAACAAAGTTCATAATAGCCCCAGCTGCTACCACTGCAATTCTTGATAAAGGTGACACACTATTAAATGCTCTTGGATCGTTAGAATCCTCTTCTTCACCTTCCATTCTAACAAAACCTCCGATTGGTAGAGCTCTAAAAGTATATAGGGTTTCTCCCTTTTTACTTTGAATTAGCTTAGGTCCCATTCCGATAGAAAATTCATTCACTTTTATTCCAACCAATTTAGCAACCAAAAAATGGCCTAATTCATGTAATAATATTACTAATAAAAATACAAATATCGCTGCTATTGCTGTTTGCATATAAACACCACCTATTTAACTAGATTAGAATATAAATCATATAATAATATATTAGAGGGGCAGAGAAAATAATACTATCAAATCTGTCTAATACGCCCCCATGGCCTGGTATTATAAAACCAAAATCCTTAATTTTGGTCAACCTTTTGATTTTAGATGCAACTAAATCACCTAATTGAGATACAATAGATGCAAAAATTGATAAAATCATCAATTTCAATAATGAATCAGCATCAGTAATGTAACCGAATATAACTGTAATAATCAAACTGCCTAGAATACCACCTAAAGCACCTTCGATAGTCTTATTTGGACTAATCTGGGGTGAAAGTTTAAGCTTACCAAACCTGTTTCCTACTAGATAAGCAAAAGTATCAGTACCAAAAGCAATTAAGAATACCAACCATATGTACATCATTCCATCTAATTTATATATATGAAAAAGTGTAAAAGGAATATAAAGCACTCCCAAAATAGTCGAAGCAATATCAACTATCTTTACTCTTTTATCTAATAAAAGTATTATTAAGAGGACAAGTATAAATATGTATATAATTAAACCTATTGGTAGATTTTCAAATATATTAGATAAGAAAATTCCAATAGCAGCTAAGTAGCCCAGATAATTTATTGGTCTAATATTTATATTATTTAAAGAACTATAGAATTCCCATAAACCAATTATTGATAAAATACATATTGATAATGATAGATATAACTTACCCTTAAAAACAACGAATATTAGTATTGATAGACCAATAATTGCACTTAGAACCCTAGTTTTTAAATCTAACACTTATATTCCCCCATATCTTCTATTTCTCTTTTGATAATCTAAAATAGCCTTATATAGATTCTCTTCTTTAAAATCAGGCCATAAAATGTCAGAAAACCAAAACTCTGTATAGGCCATTTGATACAAAAGGAAATTACTCAATCTCATTTCTCCACTTGGTCTAATCAGCAAGTCAGGATCTGGTTGACCCCTTGTATATAGATATTTAGAAAATGATTCTTCATCAATATCCTCTACCTTTATATTACCCACTTCAACATCTTTTAATATATCTTTTACGCCTCTTATAATATCATCCCTGCCACCATAGTTTAAAGCAATATTTAAATTCATTCCATTATTGTGTTTTGTTGTTTCTATTGCCCTTATTACTTCATCCTTTGCTAGACTAGGAAAGGGAGCAATATCTCCTAATATATTAATCTTGACATTGTTTTTTATAAGTCTATCTAGTTCATTTCGAATATATATAACTAGTATTTTCATCAAACCATCAATTTCATTCATAGGACGTTTCCAATTCTCTGTTGAAAAGGCATAAAGAGTTAAGTATTCTATACCTAGTTTAGTAGATGCTTCTACTATTTCAATAACTCTTTTCATTCCCTCTTGATGTCCAAAATTTCTTGGTCTAAGCTTTTTTTTAGCCCATCTACCGTTCCCATCCATTATTATTGCTATATGATTAGGTAGATTATCCATATCAATTTGATTCTTATAGTAGATTGAATTAACATGACTCATCTTACATCCTCCAAAAATAAACCCCTTCTATAAGAAGGGGACTTGTTTAGATTTCCATTAGCT